>JALHUC010000472.1 GCA_022865845.1 bacterium
AGATTCCCTGGAGAGGAGAGTGAGATGAAATATCTGAACGCCATGTTGGATGTCGGAAAATTCCCATTGAGCCAATTGAGATCGCGGATACCTGATTGAGCCATGCCGATCCTGGTCTTTAACTGCGGTTCATCGAGTATCAAGTACACGCTCTATGAAAAGACGAGTGGTGAGGTCATTCACCGCGGCGTTGAGCAGCGTGTCACTGATTACAACGGTAGCCTGGAGAAGATTTTTTCAGATCTGGATACCCTCCTTACAGGGGGATTTTCATCTATTGAGGCTGTAGGCCACAGGGTGGTTCACGGAGGTCGGCGTTTCAGACATCCTCACCTCATCGACTCCCACGTAATGAAGGGGATCCGGTCTTACGCTGAACTGGCGCCGCTGCACAACCCGCCGAATATCAGAGGGATCGAGTTTGCCGGACATCGGCTTCCGGGTGCCCGGCAGGTAGCCGTTTTCGACACTTCCTTTCACAGCGGCATCCCCCCCGAGGCTCACAACTACGCACTCCCGGTCGAAATGGCGAAGGAATACAGGATTCGCCGTTACGGATTTCACGGGATCAGTCATCAATACGTCCACGGCCGGGCTGCGGGGTTTTGCGATGTCAACGGAAACGACGAACTGAAGGTCATTACCTGCCATTTGGGAAACGGATGTTCTATCGCTGCTGTGCGTGGTGGTTTGTGTATCGACACTTCTATGGGGTTTACCCCTCTCGAAGGGCTGGTCATGGGGACCAGGTGCGGTGATTTGGATCCCGCCATCATCCACTACCTCATGTCACCGGCGGGTGGGGGATTGACCGATGACCAGGTCCACGATCTGCTCAATTGTGAGAGCGGGCTGAAGGGTCTTTCTGGTCTATCCTCGGATGTGCGGGATCTACTTGCGGCACGTTCACAGGGGCATGAAGGGGCAGCTTTGGCTCTTTCCGTTTTCACCTACAGGCTCAAGAAGTATATCGGTGCCTACCACGGTATTCTTGGTGGTGCGGACGCATTGGTGTTTACAGCCGGGATCGGTGAGAACTCTCCGGAGATAAGATCTGAAACTCTGTCGAGTCTCCAGCCCCTGGGGTTCATCATAGATGAGGGGTTAAATGAGGCGGTGAGTGGGGGAGAGGCGGAGATCACCGGGGAAGGAGGAAAAGTTCGGATCTTCGTAATTCCGACTGATGAAGATTTCATGATCTATCAGGAGGTTCTGAAGATTCTGGAGTTACAGACCTAGACCTGGACCAGAAGGAAGTGCACTAGTGCACCGGTGCACCTGTGCACAAAAATCAGGTCATACTCGGCCGCATTTTTCAGCCGATTATGACCTGGTTTTTCCCCTTCTTCTTCCCCTCATACATAAGCGTATCGGCTCTCTTTACCACTGTGGCCAGATCATCACTCGGTCTGGCTATGGTTCCGCCGATAGTTATAGTAAATAGCAGGTTGATATCACCTGTCCGGACGCTGGACCTTTCAATGAACGTTCTGAATCTCTCAGCGATAGCTTGAACGGCTTCCCTGTTAATGTTTGAGGCCGCGGCGACAAACTCCTCCCCTCCCCATCGTCCGAGGACATCCATGGGCCGGATCACGGCGTTTAACGTCTTGGCGGCAACTCGCAAGGCTTCGTCTCCGACATCATGGCCGTGGGTATCGTTGATATGTTTGAAATCATCGATATCCATGAAAAAAAACGCTATCTGGTTGTTGTAACGGACGGTTTCGGCCAGTTTGGCCTCCAGCGTCATCTCCAGATATCTCCTGTTGCCTATCTGTGTAAGTGGATCCAGGAGAGCCAGTTGCTGGAGTTCGTCGATACGGCGTTTGTTGGCCACATGGGACGAATTGTCGCTGAATATCTCAACGGCACCTGTGATCTCACCATTATCACCGAATATGGGAAAAACCTTTGTGGTGACAGGAACTCTGTGTCCATCCCTGTGGTGAAGGTAGATCTCGGCCTCGCTGCTGTTTCCGTTCTCAATGGCCTCGTTCAGGGGGCACCCTGATTGACAAAGGTTCTGACCCGTCTCATTCACATGGGACAGGAATTTATCGTGGCAGGACTTGCCCAGGGCGTTGGAATGGGTGTATCCGGTCAGCGCCTCGGCGCCCTTGTTCCAGTACGTAATGACGCGGTCCTTGTCGACGAAATAGACACCGTCGTACAGGTTGTCGATGAGTTCCTGGTAGAACAATTGTTTCATGGTATCGATCCTAATTTTGTATTTGTAAACGCCATATTAGCACAGGTTCATTGTCCAATGGGATAGGGCAGGTCGTTCTGTTTCACGGTAAGGTCAAAGGATGGGATTTGGAGGGGCCCAACGATCTCAGGGAACGGCGAGTGTGAATTCGTGGTGGACAGTTCGGCCCTGATCTTCGGGACCGTTGAAGGATCGTTCTGTAAATGTGACCTGACCGTCAGTGTCGAGGAGAAGCACAGTTGAAGCCCTTGTGCCATAGGTGGGGGTGGCGATAAAGGGGGAGGAAAGGACCCTTTCCCACTCCAGTTCGTAACCGGTATCCGGCAATTCGTTGTCTGCAGCCGGAGTCTGGTCATAAAGGATGCTGGAAAGCCGCTCTGTGTTTATCGGATCCGATCCTTTTATGATCTCGGTCAGTGTCTGACGGGTGCGGACCAGTTTGGGCCAGGGTGTATCGAGGAGGTGGTTGGATAGCCCGTAGACCCCCGGTTTCAGAGCCTTCATCTTACGACGACTACGATTGGAATAGTAAAAAAGTGAGGCCGGGTCGCCGATGAGAAGGTTAAATCCGTCGTATTCTTCAGCTCGGGGTGTGATTCCCTCCAGGAAAGTCTTGGATGAATATCGATTCGTGAGAAAGTCCTTTACCATAAGGCCTCTCGACAGCGGATGCTCCCTGATCCCGGTCCTCTCCCTGAAGTTGGTTACCGCAGCAAACCTGCCCGATCTTGTTATCCCCATCCACGTTCCTCCGTATTTCATATCGCGGCCCCCAAGCAGGTCTGGGTGATCCTCCCAGAAATGGGATTTGCTGGTGGGTCTTTCGTAGAATTCGTCCCGGTTGGCGGCCAGAATGAGGGGATAACGGGGATGATATTTGTAGGCGAAGACGATCAGGCACATAGAGTCGGCTGAAAGCTGACGGCTTTCAGCCGACAGTTCCAGGTTCCAGGTTCCAAATTGATCCAAGTGCACATGTGCACCAGTGCACCAGTGCACTGGAACTCTGTTCACCGTTCACGGTTCACAGTTCACCTTTGATCATCTTCAGTATATCTTCCGCCGGCCTGTAGCCCGGAGCGAGGCGGCCGTCAGGAAGGATCAGTGTGGGTGTGGAACTGATCCCAAGATCCTGGGCAAGCTTGAGGGTCCTGTCCACCGCGTCGGATTCGCAGCTCGGCTCCGGGACAGGTTTCCCTGCAAAACTGTCCTCCAGAAGTTGGAGACTCTTTTCGCAAAGGATGGCCTTGGAAATTTTATAGGCTTCCGGGTGAATTTTCACCAGGGGCATCAGTTTAATAAAGAACACCACATCAGGGTCCGTCTCAACCACCTTTTTGAGTTCCGGATGCAGCTTTTTACAATATGGGCACTGGGGATCGGTGAACAGGATCACCTTCTTGGACGCACCGGGGTTGCCTATGACCAGAGAGTCGGTCAGTGGTATGGTCGTCAAGTCCACTCGGCGAAGCCTGGTGATCTCCCTTTGTGAGACGTTGGATTTGTCTGCGATGCTGATGAAGTTCCCAGCAACGATGTAACTCTTGGAAAAATCCATGTAGAGCATGCCGCGATTCCCGTTTTTTCCTGTAGCGTCAACGATAAAAAGCCCTGGAACCTCTGAAAAATCGACGCCATGGACCTCCTGGACCAGGTCTTTCAGTATTTCCTTCGTTTCCGAAATCTCGATGGAATGACAGTCTGAACATTGGCCCTCTCCACACGCACCGCCACCGAAGGCATGAGTAAATGACGGGAGCGTCAGGATCAGGACAGCTACAGTACAGAGAATTTGCGCTGAGGATCGAAAAGGGCTGTGTTTCATTGCCGTTGGTTTCCTATTCTGTTTAAATAATGGCGAATTTGAGTTTGGAATTTAGAAAAGGTCATTGCCTTTGATTGTTAAATTTAAGGATTTTGAATTGATCGACATCAGCGCTGTTTTAGCGGTTCAACTCGCTCTCAATGGCCGCTGAAAAGGCCTCGATAGACCGCTGTTCAAGACGCTTCCCGTTGACGAAAATTGTGGGGGTGCCTCGGACACCGATCCGGCTTCCCTCCCTGAGATCGCGGTTGATAAGGGAGGTGGTCTCCGGATTGCCGCGTTCTTTTCTGAACCGGTCCATGTCCAGATCCAGTTCTTTCGCGAACTGCTCAAGCAGCTCATTGCTCAGTTGGTTGAACATAACAAACACCTTGTCGTGGTACTCCCAGAATTTCCCCTGCTTGCCGGCAGCAAGGGCAGCCTGGGCAGCAGGCTGCGCCAGCTTGTGGTTCCTGAGAGGGAAGTTCTTGAACACTAATCTTATTTTTCCGGAGTATTTCTCGAGCACCTGCTCGAGTACGGGGACAAGCCCCGCGCAGTAAGGTCACTGGAAGTCATTGAAGACGGCGATAGTCA
>JALHUC010000473.1 GCA_022865845.1 bacterium
CACGGCCTCTCCCGATTCAATCTTCGACCTTGTCTCGTCAGGGGTTATATAGTTGAAGGGGTCATCTGCGGCCATGACCTTACCGGCGAACACAACAATACTCATCAGGATAACCAGAAGAATTAACTGCAGACTAATCAACCTTTTCACAGCCACGAACCTCCTCCATAAAAATTTTGTTCAGGATAATTGGGAACAGGTTAATAATATATCTAAGCATATTCAAAATATCAATACTTGGAATTGAAATTTCCAATATTTAATTTGAAAGAAGCTGGGCAAAAGGGTGTTAATATTTTTTTGAATGGGGAATGAGGAATAGGGAATGAGGGAGAGAAAAGCTGATAAGCCTTTATTCCTCCTCCCATATTCACTTTTCTCTCTTCCAGTCTTTCTGAGATCTGAGATCGAAATTCCGGTGTCAGAGCAGATCAGTTATCCGGGCGACGTAGTCCCTTATCTCGTCCCGAACCCGTCGGTATAGGGCCAGAGTCTCCTCTTCGTTCTTAGCATCGGAGGCAAGAAATGGCGGGTCGTCGAAGGAGTGATGAACCTTTTTCCCCTCTCCTGGAAAAACCGGGCACGATTCTCTGGCGCTGTCGCACAATGTGACAACCAGATCGAAGGGCACGTTAAGATATTGATCCACATGGTTGGAGGTCTGTCCGGAAATATCCACACCGGCTTCAGCCATAACCTTGACCGCTCTCGGATCGACCCCGTGGGGCGCTGTCCCTGCTGAATAAACTTCAAAAGCATCCCCGCACATATGCCTTGCCCAACCCTCAGCCATCTGGCTGCGGCACGAGTTACCGGTGCAGAGGAAAAGCACACGCGTCATAAGAGCCTCCGTGTGTCCGTGGGTCCGTGGATTCGTTCGTCCGTAAGATCTTAAGGCAGCACGCCTTTATGGAATTACGGAATCACGGAATCACGGACTTACGGTCTGACGGCCTTACGGAATCACGTCCTCCGGAAACCAGTGCCGGGTCCGGTTGCAGATGCCGCACACAGACAGCATCACAGGGACCTCCACGAGAACTCCCACCACCGTAGCCAGGGCCGCTCCGGACCCCGGGCCGTACAGGGCAATGGAGGTGGCCACCGCAAGCTCGAAGAAGTTGCTGGCACCGATGAGAGCGCCTGGGGCTGCTACGTTATGGGGTACCTTGAACAGCTTCATAAGTCCGTAAACCAGGGAAGAGTTGAAGTACACCTGGATGAGGATGGGAATGGCGATGAGAACAACGAAGAACGCCTTCTGGGTAATGTTCTCGGCCTGGAAGGCGAAAATGAGCACCAGGGTCACCAGGAGAGCGATGACGGTGATGGGAGCGAAAAGTGCTATGAACCTGTCGTTGAACCACCCCTCCCCTTTCGAAGCAATGAGAGCCCGGCGGAGAGAATAAGCTGCCACAAGGGGGATCACTACAAAGAAAATGACCGAATAGAGCAGCACTTTAAAGTCCACCGGCACCCCTGACACACCGAGCAGCAAGCCGACAATAGGAATGAAAAGAACCAGCATGATGAGGTCGTTGACCGCCACCTGGACCAGGGTGTAAGCCGGGTCGCCGTCGGTGAGGTGGCTCCACACGAAGACCATGGCTGTGCACGGCGCCGCCGCCAGGATAATAACCCCCGCCATGAACTGGTCAGCCATTTCAGGGCTGATCCATGCCGAGAAGATAACTCGAAAGAAGAGCCAGCCCAGAAAAGCCATGGAGAAGGGTTTGACCACCCAGTTGACGAAAAGGGTGATGAGCAGCCCTTTCGGCCTTTTCCCTACCTGAAGGATTGAAGCAAAGTCGATCTTGAGCATCATGGGGAAGATCATGAGCCAGATGAGCACCGCGATGGGTACGTTGACCTGGCTGCCCCCGACGAACTCCATCCTGGAGAGAATACCCGTCAACTCCGGCATGGCTTTTCCAAGCCCAATACCGGCCACCATGCAGACACCCACCCATACTGTGAGGTAGCGTTCGAAGATGTTCATGCTTGTTCCTCAGATTCCAAATTCCAGGTTCCAGGTTCCAGGTTTGACTGCTGTATTCCGACACTCCGTATCTTTTTCCCCGTGTCGCCGTGTCTCCGTGTCAGATGACACATCATATGCCCCACACACTCACACCCAGCCAGTAGGTCAGGATATAATACAACCCCGCCAGTAAAAACACCACGCCGGTAACCCGCTTGGCCCACTTGGCGAACAGGGCGATCCTCTCGTAGGTCTTACCGATGGACCTGGCCCCAAAGGCGATCATCACGGCAAAAACAGCTACGGGGGCGGCGGTTCCTACTCCAAAGAGCGCCGGAATGAGGAACTTTGAACTCTGGTCGATGGATAAGGGGATCAGGCTGCCGAAGAAAAGTGCCGCGGAGATGGGGCAGAAGGACAGGGCGAAGACAAAACCCAGGGCGGCTGCCCCGGGTGAACCGCCCTTCGCCAGGCGTTCGAGGCGCTCTGAAGAACCCATGGTGGGAATGGGAATGCGGATCCACTCGAGAAGCACAAGTCCCAGAAAGATAAGAACTGGCCCGATAATTCGGTTCGTCCAGGTCTGCAGGAAGTGGGACAGGGAAAAAATTGAGAGCAGACCCATTATCAGTACGGTGCTGACGCTGACATAGGCCGCGACCCGGCCCAGTGTATAGGATGCTCCCGATGCGAGAATAGCATTTCGTGATTGAACGTTTTTACTGAGGAAGGACAGGGCCGCGATGTTAGACGCCAGGGGGCAGGGACTGATGGAGGTCAGGATCCCCAGCCAGATAGCTGTCCCGAACGCCAGCAGGGAGCTTTCCATCATTGACCCGCCATAAAGGCGGTCATTTCATCCTTGAGGTATTTGCCGAATTTTTCTTCATTTCCAAGCAATTCCCAGACTTTCGGCAGGTTCTTCCAGCGGATTTCCTTACCTTCCTCCATCTCGGAGATGATCACCGATTTCGTATATAGCTTGTAGTCCTTGACGAAGTGGTAATTCCCCTCCCCGTCGATGTTGATAGTGCGCCATTGAAGCACGCCCGCAGCGAGCTGGTCGGCGAATTCCGCCTTTATGGTTTTCGCCGTCAACCGCTCGATGGTCAGGCAGGAAGGGCAGCGGATGTTTGTGAGAAAGTAGGTGGCGATGAATTTGGGGGATTGGCCGCGCATCTCAGCGTGTCCCGGTATGGGCAGAACCAATGATAGAGCCAGAAGGATGAGGATCAGATATCGGGATCTCATGTTGGATTCCTTTCTGCTGATCAGATCTTTGGGGTCAGCCTATCAGCTTCTTGATCTCATCGATCCCGGGAACCTTGCCCGAAACCTTGACCTCTCCATCCACAGCAAGGGCCGGGGTCATCATGACACCGAATGACATGATGTCGTTGATATCGGAGACCTTGACCAGCTCATAATCGAGACCAAGCTCCTTGGCGGCCTCTTCGGTTTTTGATGCCAGGTCATTGCACTTGGGGCAGCCGGTGCCGAGGATTTGTAATTTTTTCATATTTTTATCTCCGATTTCAAATTTCAAAGGTTGTCATCGCGAAGCGTTGACCGAGTGAAGCGATCTCA
>JALHUC010000474.1 GCA_022865845.1 bacterium
GATCTTGGCTCCGTGTTTCTTGACAATCTCAACGAGCAGCCCCTGAAACGGTTCGACCTGGACGTTTGGGCACAGATCGTGGATACCTTCCCGAACCATACGGACCCTTTCCTCCATGGAAAACATGCACTTTTTCCTGGTATCGGAAGCAACCAGCACGATGACTTTCGGGTAGATAAAGGCCGCTCGTTTAATGAGATCGACGTGTCCGTTGGTGATGGGATCGAAAGTCCCCGGGTAGATGGCTACAGTCTTCAATCAGGCCCCCTGTATCTCTTGGAATTGAAGAAAGGTGATGCCTACATTGCCATACTTCCTGGCATCCACCTTGTCCAGATTGTCCGGAATAGGCTCCGGCGCTTGGTCAGAAGCATGCTCCAGGATAATCATACACCTTTTCAATGATTTAGCATGTTTGGAAATCGCCAGCAAGGTCAAACTCCCCAGATCACCTCTATAGGGTGGGTCGGCAAAAATCAGATCAACGTCATCCCCTGAATCAATTTTCTCAAGGTATGAGATGACCGATCGGTTGACAACATCTGACCTGTCCTGGCAACGGCACCTCTCGATATTCGTTTTTAAACACCGAAGAGCCGCGGGATCTGTTTCCACAAAGACCACATGTTCGGCCCCCCGGCTCAGAGCTTCCAGGCCCATCGACCCTGTTCCCGAATACAGATCCAGAACTCGGGCATCTACCACCAGATCACCCACGATGGAGAAAATCGCTTCCCTGACCCTGTCGGAGGTGGGACGGGTTTTCGTGCCCTTCGGGCTGGAAAGATTTCTTCCCTTGGCGGTGCCGGCGATTATCCTCATCACAAGTCCAGAGTCCAGTGACCAGAGTCCAGAGATAGACCCGTCACAGCAGTCCTTTTCATAATAGTCGTCATAAATCCCGTTCCTGTGGACCCTGGACTCTTCTCTCTGGACTCCGTTAGAACGGAGTCATATCCTCCCCGGGCTTCAGGGATTCAATGTAGGCCGCAAGCAGCTTGGCAGTGTTTTCAAGGTCACCGAGGTGAACCATTTCCACAGGAGTGTGCATATACCGGTTCGGTATGCTGACAAGACCGGTGGCAACCCCGCTGCGCGTCATCTGTATGACGTTGGCATCGGTCCCGGTGGCCCTGGGTGAGGGCTCAACCTGATAAGGGATCTTGCCGGCCTCCGCCAACTTGACCAGCCGGCTGTATACCTTGGGATTGATATTCGGGCCTCTTGCGAGGACTGGTCCCTTACCCAGAGAAATCTCCCCCAGCTGTTTTTTATCGCTGTCAGGATGGTCCGAAGCGAAGGTCACATCGATGGCGATCCCGATGTCGGGATCGATCCCGTGGGCACTCGTCTTGGCCCCTCTCAAACCCAGCTCCTCCTGAACTGTCGAAACAGCGAAAACGGAGGCCTTGATCTTTCGCCCTTTTAGAAGTCTTAAAACTTCCGACACTGTAAAGCTTCCCGCCTTGTCATCAAACCCTCTTCCGATAACGCAGCTGCCGTTTAGGACCTCAAAACCATCCGTAAAGGTCACAGGATCTCCCAGGGCAACCTTTTTTTCCACCTCCTTGCGATCCTTGGCGCCAACATCGATCCAGAGCTGGTGCCACTCAAGCTTCTGGTTGGTTCTGTCCTGAGGGGCCATCAGGTGGATAGGTTTTTTCCCTATGACACCCATGACCGGTCCCCCCGCTGTGTGGATGACCACCCGCCTGGCAGGTGCAAGGTGAATATCCACACCACCGATGGTAACGAAAGAGATAAAACCCTCATCGGAGATGTATTTGACCATGAAACCCACCTCGTCGGTGTGCCCGGCCAGCATGATCCTCGGGCTCCCCCCAGGGTTCAGAACAGCGATAGTGTTGCCGTTAACATCCACCTTCACCTCATCGGCAAAGGGTGAAGTCCTGTCCTTCCAAACCTTCTGGGCCGGTCCCTCAAATCCGGACGGGCTGGGGGCCGCAAC
>JALHUC010000475.1 GCA_022865845.1 bacterium
AACAGTCGGCCCGTTCGCTTTCAGATCGAGCACTAAAAAGGAATAGAGGCTGTTAGTGTTGCCGGTTAGAATCAGTGGCGTGGAGTCCAGCAGATCCGCAGTCACCAGGATGTCCGAGCTGTCGCGCATGCCCAGGTCTCTTACCCAGCCCTTCATCATGCCGTGCGCTGACAGTGCCGGGTACATATCCAGATAAAGCTGGGTAGCGCGCTGCAGGTCCAACTCGTTGTAGACCTGCTGCACGGTTTCTTCAGTCGGGTAGCCGCCGGGAAATTTAAGCGTCCCGAACCGGGTCTTCATCTTATCGGGCGCGGGCTTGAAGTCTCCGGGAGTGTATTTGGTTTCACTGCCGGCCTGCTCGAAGAAGCTCTTTTCCTGCAGAGTGATCAAAGATCTCGTTTTCATTTTTTCTCCTCCTTTGTGTCCCATGTTTAATCCTTGCTCAGGCATTCCACCGATAATATGGCCATGTGGAACTCGTAAAGGCTGCTCAAGGTCCCCATCAGTTCGGCCTGGTCTCTCAGCGGACCATCCAGAAATGTGATAGGCGTCCTTCCCTCCTTTTTTTGTACCGTGATGCTCATGCCGCCCAGCCGACCAGACCATTCCTGGTCCAGTTCCCCGAGAACACGAATGCGGTAGACGCCGGGTTGCTCAAAGGTAAACCCGTTCAAATGTTCTGATCTGTCCATATCAACTCGCTTTTCAGTTAATAGCCCAAGGTTTTTTTGGTGCTTCCATAATTATTTGTGATTAAAGCATTGCATACGGGATCGAACAGGGAATCCCTCAAAATGGGGTAAAAACGGGGTATGTTCGTGGGGGCAGGGGGAGTTTACAAGAGCGACATGACGCGGCGACTCGGAGACATCACGCCTCTGGCGTGACAGGCTTCCGACACGGGGACCCGCCTTCGCTGAAGCTTCCGCCGTCGCTCTTTGAGCTATGGCGTGACAAGTCGGCGTGGCAAGCACGGGGAGGAAAAGCATGGAATCGTGGGAGCGAAGGGGAAGGGCAGTCCAGAGTCCAGAGGCCAAAGGCCAGAGTCCAATGTCCAAAGTGCAGAATTGTGTTTGATGTTTGATGTTTGCAGTTTGAGGTTAACAATACACGAAACCTGAAACACCAGCTGCGGATTGACGTTATAGGGGCGGGGGAGCGGGGGGAAAGCAGTCCAAAGTCCAAAGTCCAATGTCCAAAGTGGAGAAGCGGGTTTGGGGTTGAGAGGCTGGAGTTTGGAGTTAACACCTGAAACATGAAACCTGAAATTTGAAACCGTAGACCCTGGATCAGGGACGGGTGATGAGGCCCAGGTTCACGGCTGTGTCGACCGCTTCACGGCGGTTTTTGACATTCAGTTTCTGGTAGATGCGTTTCAGGTGAGCCCTGACCGTTTCGGGTGAAATGAACAGTTTTTCCGCGATCTCCTTGTTCTGGAGCCGCTGGGCCAGCAGATCCAGGACATCAAATTCACGGTTGGTCAAGGCTTCAAAGGGAAATTGGGGGCTCATGTTAAATGGTGGGGATGCGGACAGCACGGGTGACTGTGTAGGGATCTCTTCCTCTCCTTCCTGGAAAGCTGCCATGATGAGCCTGATGTGGTCCCTGTGAATGTTTTTATCAGACAGACGGTTCAGCAGATCAGCCATGGGAGGGCCAGGTTCGACAAAGGGGCGTACCAGGCTGCCGTGGGCTGCCAGGTCCAGAGCCTGTGTCAGAAATTCCAGGGCCTCATCGACCCGTCCCCGCTTTTTACTGGCCAGGGCGAGGAGGCTCAGGATATCGACCATCTGGAGGGAGTTGTGGTTTTTCCTGTTCAGCTCCAGGATCTCAATGAGCCGGGTCTCGGCTTTGTCCAGGCTTTTGTCCGACCCTTCCGCGACAAGTGCCCTGCAGTGAGTAACGGCGGGGATCTCCAGCCACCACACCATGTTCTCATCTGGAGGGTGACTTCCCTGGCCCCAACCGGGCGTGGATACGGGATCCCCCCGCATGATGGCCAGCCGCGTTTCGCACGATCGGACAATTAATGAGCATGCGGGATCATTTTTTAAAATGGAGTATTCACGGAGTGCTTCAAGGGCCGCGTCGGCCTCATCCGGCTGCTGCAGGGTCTGACAGGCGTACGTTAATCCTGCCATACAGTCAGCGGCAGCCCTCGTATGCATGAGGTAGAGGTGATTCACGGCCTGTTTGAAATGATCCTTCGCCATCTCCATATTGTTCCGGTAGAAATGGATGAGTCCCTGGAGGTAGACGGCCCATACTCTGGCATACTCGTAACCTCCCCTTGTTGAAAATTCCAGGAGGTGCCGGTTTGCCTCAACCGCCTGATCCAGATCGCCCGCGATAATATGGATATAGACAAACGTGACGAGCAGGCGGGTCCTACTCACTCCCTGCGGACCCCGGCGGCTGGTCAGCAGGTCGTTCAGAAAAGTGACGGCCTCCTCTTTGCGGCCCTCCATCTGGGTCGCCAACCCGTGAAGGATCTCCACCTGGCCTCGAACTTCCTCACTATCTGGTGGCACGTTTTTCCGAGCGGCTCGAAGGTGCTTCAGACTGTGTGCCCCTTCATTTATGAAATAGTAGATATACCCGCGAAAAAAATCGATCTCGCCCCGCAGGGGATGGTCAGCTGATGTTTCATCCATCAGCGATTGGCAGGTATCCAGAATCGGTGGAATGGCCGGAATTTCGAATTGGTGGTATAGCACCCAGGCTTTGGTCATGAGCAGGGAAGGGTGCCGGTCTATAATTGTGTCGTAAAATTTCGACAGCCACTTCTCCAGGAGGTACCATTTGTCTTCGTTGAGCGCTTTCTGCCGATTCTGTTCGATCAGCTGGACGGCTCGAGTCTCATCGCCGGCGGCGAGGGCATGCTCGATGGCCATTTCAATGGGCCCGTTGTCCGCGAACCAGGAACTGGCTGTAGAGTGAAGAGCCGTGATCTCATCACGGCTGTAGTGACGCTCCAGCTGATTCCTCAACAGCTGTTGAAAAAGATGGTGATACCGGAACCACTGGTTTTCAGCGTCCAGTTTGATGATAAAGAGGTTTTCCTCCTGGAGGGAGCGGATGAATTCCCAACAATCCACCCCGTCTTCTTCAGGGCTGTCGATGGCGGCGCACAGGGGAGCACAG
>JALHUC010000476.1 GCA_022865845.1 bacterium
ACGCCGTCCAGGCCTCTCCGGAAGGCGAGCACGTTCTGGTCAGGACTCGTCCGGGTAACCCAGGGGTGGTGCTGGAGGTTGTTGATGACGGCAGTGGAATTGCAAAGGAACACCATGAAAGTATCTTTCATCCTTTTTTTTCAACAAAAAAGGGCGGAACAGGGTTGGGCCTTGGCATTGTGAAAAAGATCGTAGAGACCCACGGAGGAGAAATATCTTTCCATCCTAACACAGAAAAGGGCGTCACCTTTACTGTGCGGTTTCCTTTCCAATCCGAAATGGCATATCTAAGATCTTAAAGTCTGGGAATGTTGAGACGCCCAACTACTACCAGAGGTGGTGGCTTGAGGAAACCCCCTAAAAGGGGCCATCGAAATGGATCTCTTTATCCGATTATAAATTCGAATTTCGTATTTATTCTCTTTACCAAATCACCTGGCTGGAAGAGCCTATTAGGTCCCCACCAGCAGAGCTGGCAATTTAGCATGATCAATAGGGGGGTAAAAAAAGGAGGAGCAAATATGAAGGCTCACCTGATCAGTTTAATGGTTCTTCTGATTGGAGCATGTTGCCTGGTGGTGGCAACCAAAGCGGCAGTACAGGCAGGCCCTATTATCTGGGCGCCACCGGATCTGGCCGAGCTTATTGAAGAAGCACTGGCTGAGAACAAAGAACTCCAAAGCCTGGAAGCCAAGGTGGAAAGCCTAAAGGAAGAGATTTCCTTTGCCGGATCACTGGATGATCCCAGGTTAGGAATCGGCGTTATTAATCTTCCCACCGACTCCTTTAGTTTTGATCAAGAGGCAATGACGCAGAAGATGATATTCATTGCCCAGAAAGTACCATGGTTCGGGAAATTAAGTCTCAAGGAACAGAGTCAAGCCCTAATTGCTGGCAGCGAGCAAGCGGTCCTGGAAGCCAGGCGCCTGGAGTTAGCCCGGGAGATCGCCACTACTTACTATGAACTGGGTTTCATTGAAACCAGCTTTGAGATTAATAGGCGTTTAACCGAAATGGTGAGCCAAATCATCAAAGTGGCCGAAACCAGATACGCCTCGGGCAGTGGTCTCCAGCAGGATGTCCTACGGGCACAGGTGGAACTGAGCAAGCTTTTGGATGAAAAAATCATACTTAGGAAGAAGCGTCGCGTCTTAGAAGACAGGATAAATGAGCTACTGAATAGGGAAAGTTTCATCCAGGTAGCACCGCCTAAGAACCTGAGCGACCCGAAACTGACACTTGATGTGGAGGCCCTTAAAGCCCGGAGCTTAAGGAAAAATCCGTGGCTGAGAGTCAGGCAGTTCAAGGTTGATCGTGCTGCTGTTGAGATAAATCTGGCCAGGAAGGACTACTGGCCGGATATGGACTTTATTGTGGCCTACGGTCAGCGGGATGAAGATTTTACGGGTCGGGACCTACCCGATCTATTTTCAGCATCTGTAGTGGTCAACATTCCTCTCTGGCAGAAGAATCGGCAGGACAAGAACCTGGAGGCTAAACGGAAAAACTACCAAGCGGCTACAAAGTCTTACGAGAATCTTGCGAAAAGCCTGCCGTACCGAATAGACGCGCTGGCTACTGATATCCGTGACACTCAGGAAAACTACCGGTTGTTCTCTGATGCCTTGATGATCCAGGCTGAGCAATTGGCTCGCTCCGCACTCTCTGCCTACGTAGTGAACAAGGTAGAGTTCAACACCATGATCAACGCCCAGATGCGCCTGCTTCGCTTTGAGTTGAAGAGCAAGCAGTATCTCTTCAACATCTATCAGAAGCGGGCCGAATTGGAGGAAGTGCTGGGAGGGCCACTGATTTCTGAGTAATGAAAATTGTATGCTCTACGGCAGAACATTGAACATAACCTCCGCTTAGCCGCGCCAAGAGTAAGAAGTAAGCAGTAAACAGTAGGCAGCATGGTATAGAAAACCTGTGTCGCATTTACCGGCTTGTCTGTGTTAGCTATTTGAATTCAAAAGGAGATCTAAATGCAAAGCCGATCTAATGCCCCGGGGGAGGAAGCCCCATGAAGAAATTATCAATAATAGTCTTTATATTCTTATTCACTGTTTTATGGACCGGGTGGGGCCATTGGCCGGATAATGGGCTGAACCGGTCATTCATGTCCCGCTTGACAGTAAAAGAGGCCGCGGCGGCTGAGAAAGGCCTCAAAGCGGGAATGATCCATCCTGATACCGGTAAGAAGATTAAATACTGGGTAGCACCCATGGATCCCACTTACATCAGTAAGGAACCCGGAAAGTCCCCCATGGGCATGGATCTGGTTCCCGTTTACGATGAGCAGGGGGAAGACAAGGACCCTGCGTCCGTTATTCGTATCGACCCGGTGACCATGCAGAATATGGGCGTGCGTCTGGCTCGGGTTGAGCGTAAACCGCTTATCAAAAACATCCGGACCTACGGCTCTATCACTTATGATGAGAGAAAAATTTATACGGTAAATACCAAATTTAACGGATGGATTGAAAAGCTCTATGTTGATTTTGTCGGTGATAAGGTGAAAAAAGGTCAGCCCCTTTTCGATATCTACAGCCCTGAACTGGTTACGGCCCAGGAAGAATACCTGTTGGCAGTGGAGCAGTGCGGCAGCCTGTGTGGTAGCCCCTATCCCAGTATCCGTGAAGGGGCCAAACGCCTTATAGAGGCTTCCCGCACCAGGCTCCGTTACTGGGACCTGACCGATGAGCAGATCAAGCGGATTGAAAGCACTGGTAAGATCCGAAAAACACTGACGATTTACTCGCCTGCTTCAGGCGTTATCATTGAAAAGGATGCCTTCGAGGGGCATTATGTTAAGTTGGGAGAGCACCAGTTCGTGATCGCTGACCTTTCCATCATATGGGTAGATGTGGACATTTACGAATATGAACTGCCCTGGATTCGCAGGGGTATGTCTGCCCATATGGATCTCTCATACATACCCGGTAAGCGCTTTATGGGCAAGGTGCTTTACGTGTACCCATTTCTTGAGGAAAAGACACGGACGGCCAAATTGCGACTGGAATTCAAAAATCCTGGTTACAAGCTCAAACCTGGCATGTACGCCAATATCTATTTGAAATCAGTCATTTCTAAAAGCAGTCTTGTTATCCCACAGGAAGCAATAATTGACAGCGGCGTTCGGAAGGTGGTCTTCGTGTCTCTCGGTAAAGGTAAGTTCCAGCCGCGCGAGGTAAGGATTGGTGTTGAAGGCAACGAGAATGAATTCCAGGTGCTGGAAGGCCTTAAAGAAGGTGAAAAGATTGTGATTTCTGCACAGTTCATGCTGGATTCAGAAAGTCGTTTGAGAGAGGCAATTCAGAAGATGTTGAAGGTCTCTGATCGAGGACCTGAGACCAAAAAAGAGCCTTCCAGGGAGATGCAGATGGAGGGGGTTGAAGCGAAACACCCCACGAAAACGCCGGGGGCACATCAGCACCAG
>JALHUC010000477.1 GCA_022865845.1 bacterium
CCGTCTTTACCGGGACATGGATCGACCAACAGATGTTCTCTCCTTCTCCCAGCTGGAAGGTGAAGGGCCGGTGGGCGTTCACCAGCTGCTGGGGGATGTGGTCATTTCCTGGGAAACTGCACAAAGACAGGCCTCTGAACTTGGACATGAAGTCCCTGTGGAGATGAAACGGCTGCTTGTCCACGGAGTTTTGCACCTTCTTGGGTTCGACCATGAAAGGGGCGAGGAAGCTGCCAGGGCTATGAGGGAAGAGGAAGAAAGATATGTATTATCGGAGTAGAATGTGGAATGTAGAACGCAGAACGCGGAATGCAGAACCCGGAACGCAGAACGCAGAATATACGGATCACGGAAAATGGAATATGGAATATGAGTAACGGATCACGATTCACGGACAACCATTCACAATTTTAATTTAACTATAATAAACAGGGAGTAACCCAATAACAATGGCAGAAGGCATTTTAGACAGCATCAAGAGCCTGATCAGGAAACTGGCGAGATCCAGCGTCACTGAGGAAGAGATCCACAGCCTCATCGATGTAGGTGAGCAGGAAGGGGTGATCAACCGGGATGAACATGCCATGATCGACGCTGTGCTGGATCTGGGAGATACCCTGGTCAGGGAGATCCTGGTTCCAAGGACAGAGATGGTGGCGGTGGAGATTTCAACGCCGATCACCGAGGTTCTGGAAACCATCATTGCTGCCGGTCACAGCCGGATACCAGTTTACGAGGGAGACGTCGATCATATCACCGGTATTCTCTATGCGAAGGACCTGCTCAAGCTCTGGGGTAAGCTTCCAGAAGAAATCAGCATTAGATCCATATGCCGCAAGGCATATTTTATCCCCGAGACGAAAACTACCGCCGACCTGCTGAAGGAGTTCAAAGTGAGAAGGGTCCATATGGCTGTGGCTGTTGACGAGTACGGTGGTACTTCCGGGATAATCACCATTGAAGATATTCTGGAGGAGATCGTGGGGGAGATCCAGGATGAGCATGATCCTGTTGAGCAGTCTGGTATATCAAGACTGGATGACGGAAGTTATATTCTCGATGCCCGGTCCCATATTGAGGATGTTGAGGATGAGTTGAAGGTCCAACTGCCCCGCGGTGAATATGACACACTCGGTGGTTTCCTGAGCCATCTCATGGGTCATGTTCCCGTCCAGGGGGAGCAGGGCCGGTATGAAACCCTGTTGTTCACTGTGGAGGAAGCTGACGCCAGGAAGGTGTCCACCATCAGGGTCAGTTTTGAGAAGGAGGGAGCTTAGCCCACACATGCAGCCGGGTATACTCCTGCGGATCCTCGCATCCTCGGTCCTTCTTATACTTTCCTTCCCTCGTCCGGATGTGGGAATCCTTTCCCTGGTTGCCCTTGTTCCCCTTTTTATGGGTCTTTCCGATGCCGGCAAAGGTCAAGCCTTTTTTGCCGGATGGGGGGCCGGTACCGCCTGGTTCTTTTTCTCCTATAATTGGGTTTCCCATTCACTGACCGGTTTCGGGAACATCCCGCTTCCCCTTGCGGAAGGGGTGATCCTCCTTCTGGCAGGCATACATGGGCTGTACGTGGGCCTGTTCTCAATCCTGATTCCGTTGATGACCGGAGCGGGGGAGGGCAGCGTGGGAGCAGGCGCAGTCCAAAGTCCAAAGTCCAAAGTCCAAAGTAAAGGCGTGGAGGAAAGACCGGAGGGTTTCACTCCCTTACCACCTCACCCCCTTACCTCCATACTTAGTCACCCCCTTACGCCCTTACTTGTTCTTCCCTCCGCCTGGGTCCTGCTTGAGGTGGCCAGGTCCTGGTTCCCGGCACCTTTTCCGTGGTTGCTGATGGGAACAGCGACGTGGAAACTACCTTTTGTGGGATCTCTTTATGAACTGGCTGGTGTCCACGGTGTGTCCTTCTGGATCCTTCTGGTCAATGTACTGATCTGGACCATGTTCAGGGTTCAGAAGGAAGAAAGGCGCCGAGCCGGAATGATTCTGTCAGTGGTGCTCCTCCTGCCTGTGATCCTGTACCCCATCCAGATACAAAATAGCGGGCAAATGGTGAGAGTGGGGGTCGTCCAGGGAAACTTCCAGCAGAAGCTCAAATGGGAGGAAGACCTGCGGGAAGAGACGCTGAACACATATTTGTCCCTTACAGAAAAAGCGGTTAAGAAGGGTGCGCAACTGGTTGTCTGGCCGGAGACCGCCGTGCCTTCATTCTACCAGGCAGAGCCTGAGTTGATGGAAAGGCTGGCCCGGTTAACATCAGAACTGGACATCCATCTCATTTTCGGAAGTCCAGGTTACGAGATAGCAGGGCGTGAGATCCTCCTTTATAATCGCGTCTACCATTTATCGCCAGGTGGGGATGAGGAGTTTTACGACAAGATCATGCTGGTACCCTTTGGGGAGTATGTTCCCCTGGCCGGCCTGCTACCCTTTTTGGACAAGATGGTGCCTGGAGAAGGCGAGTTCTCCAGGGGTGCCTGGGAGGCCCCCTTTAAGACCCCCGTGCCTTCGGGAGTTTTGATCTGTTATGAGATATCCATCCCCTCTCTCAGCCGGCAGGAAGTGCGTGATGGTTCATTGATGCTCATCAACGTGACTAACGATGCCTGGTTCGGACGTTCCTGGGGGCCCTACCAGCATCTTGCCGTTTCTGCTGTCCGGGCGATGGAGAACAGAGTCCCGGTTCTCCGGGCAGCCAACACAGGAATATCAGCGATTATCGACCGCAGGGGCCGAATTGTCACGAGCATACCCCTGGAAGAAAGAGGTGTTGTTGTCGCCGATATTGAAACGGGAGCAGGACAGACAGTTTATACTCGATATGGGGACTGGATTGTCATTCTCTGTATGGCTGTGATATCAGTGTATTTCCTTATATTACTGTATTCATGGAGGTTACGAAGATGGACCATTTAGACGCATTCAAGAGCGCTCTCGACGGGGCAGCCGCAAGATTAGAGGCCCTGGGGAGGCATCTTTGACCCCGCAGGGAAAACCACCGAGATAGAGAAACTGGAGAAGAAGGCCTCCTCGCCAGATTTTTGGAACAACCCCGAAAAGGCACAGATAGTCACCAGGAGGATCAGTTCCCTGAAGGATGAGATCGATCGGTTCACCAGGATCGAGTCCGCGTTGAGGGACCTTCAGGCCGCAGTTGAACTGATCCAGGAGGATGCTGAACTGGGAGAGGAGCTGCTCAAGGAATCCATTCCACAGCTTCGTGAGGTTGAAAGATCACTGGATTCCATTGAGCTGGAATCTCTCCTGGGTGACGAGGCGGATTTAAGGAACGCCATAATAAGTATTAACCCCGGTGCAGGCGGAACGGAGTCCCAGGATTGGGCCCAGATGCTTCTCCGCATGTACCTGCGGTGGGCCGAACGACGCGGTTTCACGGCCGAGATCCTGGATCACCAGTACGGTGAAGAGGCCGGGATCAAGGGAGCCACTGTGGCTGTAGAGGGCCCTTATGCTTACGGTTACCTGAAGGCAGAGAGCGGCGTCCATCGCCTGGTGCGTATCTCTCCCTATGACGCCAGCAGCAGGCGTCATACCTCCTTTGCGTCCGTTTTTGCCTATCCGGAAGTGGAAGATGATATCGAGGTTGATATTGATGACAAGGATCTGCGCATAGACACCTACCGTTCAAGCGGCGCTGGCGGCCAGCATGTCAATGTCACCGATTCTGCTGTGCGGATCACTCACATTCCCACAGGTGTCGTTGCCAGCTGTCAAAACGAAAGGTCACAGCACAAGAACAAGGCAACCGCCATGAGGATCCTGAGGGCCAGACTGTACGAACGGATAAAGAGGGAAAAAGCGGAAGAGATGAAGAAAGTGCAGGGGCAGAAGAAGGAGATCGCCTGGGGAAGCCAGATCCGCAGCTATGTTCTTCAGCCTTACAGGATGGCTAAGGACCACAGGACCGGGTACGAGGTAGGCAACGTTGATGCTGTACTGGATGGAGATCTGGACGATTTTATTCAGGCCTACCTTATGGGTCGGAGGGATGAGTGAACCCGGCTAGTGCACTGAAATTAATGAAACGGACACTGGTCCTGGCATCCCGGGGGGCGGGAACTACACATCCTAACCCCATGGTCGGTGCTGTTGTTGCTGCTGACGGCAGGATCGTCGGGGAAGGGTGGCATCGAAGGCCGGGGGAACCTCACGCGGAGGCTCTGGCTCTTGAAGAGGCCGGATCGGCTGCTCGCGGAGGAATCCTCTTCGTCAATCTGGAACCTTGTGACCATGTTGGACGTACGGCACCGTGTACCAGAGCCATTATCGATGCCGGTATCACCCATGTCTTCGCTGCTTGCCGTGACCCGCACTTCCTGGTTGACGGTAAGGGGTTTAAGGCTCTGCGCGAGGCAGGTGTCCAGGTAACTACAGGAACCCTGGGCCGGGAGGCGGAGGAACTCAACAGGGCATTTTTCCATTTTTCCAGGGAGGGGACTCCCTACATGACCCTCAAGCTTGCCTCCACTATGGATGGCCGTATCGCGGCCCCTGACGGTAATTCCAAATGGATAACCGGCGAAAAGGCCAGAAGGGCTGTGCACAGGCTCAGGGCACAGGTTGATGCTGTTATGGTAGGTGTGGGGACAGTCATTGCCGATGACCCAAAGCTTACCGCAAGGGATGTGGGGAGAAAGATCCAGCCTATGAGGGTTGTCCTGGATCCGGCCCTTCGGACTCCCCCGGATTCGATAATAGTAAGGGAGAATCAGGCAGGTTCGACCTTACTTGTGATCGGCGAAGAGGTTCCTGAAGATCGATACCAAGCCTTCCAGGACAGGGGGGTGCGGCTGCTCAGGCTCCCTGTGGAAGAAGGGTTATTTGCCTGGAGCGCGCTGGCCGGATCCTTGGCGGACATGGGGATTTTGCATGTCCTGGCCGAGGGAGGTGGCAAAACGGCTGCCTGGATGCTGAAAACAGGAGCAGTGAACCGGCTTGAACTTTTCCTGGCTTCCAGGGTGCTCGGAGCGTCCGGAATTCCCGCTGTGGGAGACATGGGAATAACCTCTATGAAAGAAGCGGCTCGTCTGTCCTTTCACCGGATACGCAGGGTCGGCGAAGACGTTCAGATCACTGCGGATGTAAAGTGAGGGATCTATGTTTACAGGGATAGTGGAAGAGATCGGCTCGGTCCGGCGTACGGAAATCAGGTCAGGCGGGTTGAGGGTTGATGTGGAGGGATCTGCTGTTCTTGAAGGAACCAGGCCGGGAGACAGCATATCGGTCAACGGGGTTTGCCTGACAGTTGAAAGGGTTACGGGCAGTGTGTTCACGGCATTTCTTTCCTCAGAGACGTTGAAGAGAACAACACTTGGAGATGCCGTTATTGGTTTTCGGGTCAATCTGGAACGAGCACTGGTTTTAGGTGGCAGGCTGGGGGGGCACCTGGTTTCCGGTCATGTGGAGGCAAAAGGGCAGATCCGGGAGCTGAGAAAGGACGGCGAGGCTTATCATCTGGTGATCTCCTGTCCCTCCGAATTTGCTCCCTATGTTGTGCCGAAAGGTTCCGTTTCTGTGGATGGTGTGAGCCTGACCATAGTAGAAGGTATGGGGGAGGTGTTTTCCGTGGCGATGATCCCGGAAACCTTTGAAAAAACGACCTTTAGATTGAAAACACCGGGTAATTTTGTTAATTTGGAACCCGATCTGATTTTAAAATACGTGATGTCCGTTGTCCGGAATCTAAAGG
>JALHUC010000478.1 GCA_022865845.1 bacterium
GGCTCGCGATGACACCGACCTTCGGTTGGAGTTCCATTTTCCAGGTTCCAGGCTCTAACCGATCACGGATTACCGATCACTGCCTTATTTCGCCCCATCCCGCCCGCCGAGGGGCGGGACGAAGCGATCCCGGATACATCTGGTTGCGGAAAGTTTTTTCTACAGGAACATCTGGCGGATAAGGTCGTTTAAGGACCACTTGCGCGAGATGTGAACTTTTGGCTCAGAGGGAGCAGTGGCAAGCTTTGAGGACACCGCATCCTTAACCTGTCCCAGTATGGCCGGGATAGTTTTGAGAGATATCATGAAATCCATGAAGGCATTATTACGATTAGCATAGCGGATATCAAGGCGCATCATCTCCTTGAAAGTCAGGCGGTTCTTCCCCGACACCTGCCATAGCCCTGTCATACCTGGAACGGTATGAAAACGCCTGCGCTGCCAGAGTGCAAATTCCCGGGCCTCATAATCCAGACAGGGTCTCGGGCCCACCAGGCTCATATCGCCCTTGAAGACGTTTATCAGTTGTGGAATCTCGTCAATGCAGCTTCTCCGCAGGATCCCTGCAAGGGGGATCAACCGGTCGTCCGTTCCGGTGTCGAGCTTCGTCATGGCCTTGCCGTCGCTGTTGATGAGCTCCTTGAGATAGTCCTCGTGCACACTGACGTTGTCCGAACCAATCCTCATGGTGCGAAACTTGATCATGGTGAAGGAGCGGCCCCGGTACCCGATTCGCTGCTGGCGGAAGAACACCGGCCCAGGGGATACGATCTTGATGAAAAGAGCCACGGCTACGAACACCGGAGAAAAAACGACGAGAAGAACAGTGGAGCCAAACAAGTCGTAGGCTCTTTTCCACACAGGCGCGTGATCTGGCAAAAGCAGTTCCTCTATAAATCTCTCGTTGCCAGATCCACCCTGAACCCTCGCATCGCCTGTAATGGCATCCTCATCAGCCTGTTCATTATGAAGGGTCAACAGATCTTCCCTGTCAAGACACTCGCCAGCACCATTGACAGGCCTTTCTTCCGACCCCTTTCTGTCTTCGCTAATATTTCCTCTGTGACGAGAGTTGCCACTGTCAATAACCTCGCCGAAATTGCTGAGCCATGGATAGGTGTAGATCTGGTAGGAGAAATCCTGACAGACGTCCCTGGCAAAGTTTCGGGCACCGTCAATGCCGGTCTCAGGGAGAAAAACACCCACACTGTGATCGTCCAACCACCCGATCTCGTCCGTGGTGCGCATACGCTGTACCAGGGTCCTGGACAACTGCCGGGCAGCAAGGCCCCGGCCCTTACCACTATTATCGTTATTAGCTCGCAGGTCGATATGAATGAGGGAAAAAGCATGGGCATTTCGGTCGCATCGGGCGCACTCGTGCAGGATCAGGGTTCTGAAATGGTCGGCCGGCAGCAGGAGGTCTCCTCCTGAACCGCTTCCGGTGCCAAATATCTTTTTTAGAAAATAATACGCCATGACCTGAAGCCTGTCTCCTGTCTTTCCGTGTGTTTCGGGTAACCTCCCGATCGCAGGAACCAATGAATAACAAGAGTACATTATCAAGAAACGTGCCAATGAATGATGATGGTCTGATGACATAAAAACCCTTTTTAAATTAGATGGTTAGCGTGCCATGGAAAATTAGGTTTAACGGGAACTTCCCATTTAAGACCATGGGTAGGAAAACTTTTACCCATAATCTGTAGTGTACGACATTATGTGTAATGTTTTTCCCATATCTAAGTTCCGTGGAAACAGGGGTCAGCTCGCGATGACAACCTGGAACCTGGAACGTGGAACCTGGAACTCCAGCGGGCCGACTGGCCCGCTGGCCCATGGCTCCGCCATACCGTGCATATGCCGGCATGGGTAAAAAGGTATGTTCGCAGTAAATTCAAATCTATCTAACCTGGTGCTTACGTACTGCTATGTGGTATTTCCTACAACTTTGATAACCTCGCAAAAAGTCTCCTTTAGAATCTTTGGGAGCCAATTTGCGAGACCATCAGCCTTGCTCGTTTTTTCTAAAGTGCCTGAACCTGGTAGGTTTTGACCTCTATTGTGGCCTGATAGAGCAGGTCCATGAGCACGTGGACCCTCTTTTCGGCCGAATCGATCCTGAGAACCGTACCCACCAGGCCCCTCATGGACTCGGTGAGAAATTCCACCCTGTCTCCCTCGACAAGCTCGGGACTGGTTTCGATGACACCATCTTCGTTCATATTCTCAGCGAAAAACCGCATGATATTGTCATCCACCGCAGGGGGCGGAGCCTCACCAAACTGCAC
>JALHUC010000479.1 GCA_022865845.1 bacterium
AACAACGGGTCTTATCTCGCCCATCATATGGACAGCATTGACGCGGATGTCATCGGCATCGACTGGAGACAGAACATCGGCGAAGCCAGGAGGACCTTTGGACAAAAGAAAGCGGTCCAGGGCAACCTTGACCCCACTGTTTTGTTCGCTTCCCCTGAAGAAGTACGGACAAGGGCGCACCGGATTATGGATGAGGTTGGTCCAGAGCCTGGTCACATATTCAACCTGGGTCACGGCATCCTTCCCCAGACGCCGATGGATAACGCCATCGCTCTTGTCGAAGCCGTCCACGAATACAGGCGGTGATCAATGGAGCAAGGCGGCCGCCAGACTGCCATCCTTCTCCTCAATATGGGCGGACCTGACTCCCTGGAGGCGGTACGCCCATTTCTGCGCAACCTGTTCCTCGATCCTGCTATTTTAGGCCTTCCTGCGGCTCTCAGACGGCCCCTGGCTGCCTTTCTTTCGGCACGCCGGGCTCGCAAAGTCCGTCCGCGCTATGAACTTATCGGCGGGAAAAGCCCTATCGGACCGATCACACAGGATCAGGCGACTGCTGTTGAGCAACTTCTTGGCCCTGGTTTCGGTCCGGTGCTGCCTGCCTTCAGCTACTGGCACCCTTTCATCTCTGATTCCGTAAATAAAGCCTCTCGTTCACATGCTGACAGCCTTGTTGTGCTCTCCCTTTACCCACAGTACTGCCAGGCAACCACAGGATCCTGCCTGGAAGATGTTTCAATGAACCTGCCTGGAACTCCCTTCGAAGATTCCTTCCGTATTATAGATTCCTGGGCCACACACCCCCCCTACCTTGATGCCCTTGCCGCTACCGTCAATGAGGCCCTATCCCGCATTCCTGAAACCCTTCGCGATGATGCCGTTATCCTGTTCTCTGCCCACGGGGTCCCGAAAGCCCTCATCGAAGGGGGCGATCCCTATCTCGAGCAGACCCTCCGTACAGTGGAAGGGGTAATGGAGCGGTTGGGAGGACGTGAACATCAGATCGCCTTCCAGAGCCGCCTGGGCCCCGTAAAGTGGCTCGGTCCGTCTCTACCTGACAAGCTGCAGGAGCTGTCTGCCAAAGGGGCACCTCCTCTGGTCATCGTGCCTGTGTCTTTCGTATCAGATCATATCGAAACGCTGTACGAACTGGATATCCAGCACAGGGAGATCGCCATGGAGCTGGGTTTCACTGTCTATGAAAGGGCACCGGCGCTTAATACGCGGCCGGATTTTATCGCCGCACTCGTGGACCTGGTGCGATCGTCCGCGCCGACAGGAGGGGGAGAGGGGGAGAGAGGGAGAGAGGGAGAAAAAATCTAGGTTCTCTGAATCCTCCACACTCCCATATCAACCTATCCCCTGCTCACCCACTCTGGCATTCAAGCATTTTCCCCCACTCGCCCCCTCGCCCGCTCCCCCACTCTTATCCTCCAGTATTTTCAGGCATCTTGACAGCCTTTGTTCTTTAGTCTAACATTTAGGCATCCTAAATATTAGACATTGAAAATACTGGAGGAATTGACGTGTCAACCCCCATTCACACCATTGCCCAGCTCTACCCAAGGCTCATGAGGGCCATGGGGCACCTGCGGGGAGCTGTGGACGAAACGATGGATCTTACCTACAACCAGTACAAAACCCTCCTCTCCCTTTCCGATATGGGGCCCTGCACTCTGAACGCACTGAGCCGGGAACTTGAGGTGGCTACCAGCTCTGCCAGTCAAATGGTGGATCGTCTCGTGGTCATGGGGCTTGTGGAAAGGTCCACTTCCGATGGAGACCGTCGCAGTATCGTCCTTACGACTTCGGACCAGGGAGAAAAACTCCTGGAAAAGGTAAAGGAAGAGATACTCCGGAGATACCAGGAGCTGTTCCACCACCTTGGGCCGGGGGAACAGTCCAACCTGGCCGGTGCTATTCACACACTCGTTCGCATTCTGGAAAAGGCGATACACGGGGAAGAGAGGGGTATGTGAGCACATCTTCGGATACCAGAAAGATCGTTGTCATCGGCGGCGGGATCTCGGGGCTTGCAGCTGCCCATTTTGTCAAGAAGATCGCGGGTAACCAGGGGCGCTCCGTTCAGGTGGACCTGTTTGAAGGGGAAAGCAGACCTGGTGGGAAGTTCGATGCACGCCTTGATGGCGGCTATACCGTTGAGGCGGGTCCTAACGGTTTCCTCGACAGCAAGCCGTGGACCCTGGATCTTGTCAAGGATCTGGGCATGGAGAAAGAACTTCTTCCCAGTGATCAGTCTTCTGCGAGAAGGTTCATCTATTCCAGGGGTCGGCTTCATGAGCTCAAAGCTTCGCCATTAAGTTTTTTCCTGGGGGGACCTCTTTCTATTACCGGGCGGTTGCGCATTATGGCTGAACCGCTGGCTTCCACCACACCAAGGGGCAAGGACACATCCCTGGCCGAATTCGCGCAGCGTCGCCTGGGCAAGGAAGCCCTCGAGAGACTGCTCGACCCAATGGTATCGGGGATCTTTGCCGGAGATCCTTCCAGGATGAGCCTCAGGGCTGCATTTCCCCGCATCGCTCAGCTTGAGGAAGAGTACGGAGGGCTTACCAGGGCCATGCTAAGCCTTGCAGCTCAAAGAAAAAAGGCTAAAAAGCGCGGGGAGGAAGCAGGAATTTCCTCAGGCCCTTCCGGCCCGGGAGGGGTGCTTACAAGTTTCAAGGAGGGTGTTTCACAGCTTACCGATCGCCTCGCATCGGACATGGGAGAGCACATTCGTACCGGTGTTAAGATCAACCGTCTGGGCGTCGCCAATGGGGGGCTTTACCTTCGCACAGAGGCGGGAGAGTTTAATGCCAACAGCGTTATCGTTGCCACACCTGCTGACAGCGCTGCCGGTATCCTGCGGGATGCGGCACCACAAAGCAGCACGATCCTTTCCCAGATCCCCTATTCCCCCATGGCTATCGTTGGGGTCGGATATAAACTGAGTGACCTCCGCAATCCTCCTGTGGGCTTTGGATACCTGATCCCGAAAGTTGAAAACAGGAAGATCCTCGGCGCCCTGTGGACCTCCAGCATCTTTCCCGGACACAGGTCCCCGGAGGGCAGCTTTCTCATCCGGGTCATGGTAGGAGGTGCCAGGGACCACGAAACACCCTTCCTCCCTGACGAAGAGCTGCTAACTACAGTTAAGGCGGAGCTGGCAGCCACGATGGGACTGACAGCTGAACCTTCCTTTTCCACAATAATCCGATGGAAAAAAGCGATCCCCCTCTACACTGTAGGACACCTTGACCGACTTGCAGAGGCCGAAGCCAACCTGCCGCCTGGTGTCGTGCTGGCAGGCAACGCCTATCGGGGGGTGGGAATAAACGACTGTGTCAGGGAAGCGGAGGTAGCTGCTATTAAAGTGATGGAAACGTTTATTTAGTCAAGAGTGGGGGAGGGGGTGAGTGGGAGAGAGGGAGAAAAAGCCCGGGTTGCTCAGGTTTGCTTTTGTTCGTTTTCGCTCTTTTCCCCCACTCACCCTCTCGCCCACTCTCCCTCTCCTGGCTCTCCAGGATTCCTCTATGAATCCTGGAGAATAGTGTCCTGCACAAACTGTTTGATCCTTTCCTTCGTTTCCCTGTCTATTATGATAAATTTCAGCCCGTGGATGTAGCTGCCCTCCACACCCTGCACGTATATGATCCCTGCG
>JALHUC010000480.1 GCA_022865845.1 bacterium
GGAAATCTATCGCATCACTTCTGGCGGTATGTTTTCTAAAGACTGGGGCCTCAGGGATCAGGTCAGACGAGCCTCTGTGTCGATTCTCTCAAACATTGCTGAGGGATTCGGCAAATACAGCAATCCGGAGTTCAAAAAGTATCTGGCCATAGCCAATGGGTCTTCGTTCGAGGTGAGAGCGCAACTGCATCTGGCCAGGGAACTTGGATATATAGGTGAACTGGAGGCGGAGATGCTGATAAAGATGTGTGAGGAAGTGAGTCGGTTGATTAGAGCGTTGAGGGTGAGAATGAAGTAAAGTGCACTAGTGCACCGGTGCACCTGTGCACAAACGATCTCCCTGCACTCCCTGCACTTCTTCTAAACCCAGTATTACTTTGCCAATGCGGGGATAGAAGGGATGATTAACCTACTGGAGATAAGGGTATGCTACAATTCCCGGCCTGACCCCTTTGGTTTCCCAGAAGGGTTTGGCCCTGGGATTGCAAAGAACAAGGCATGGAAAAGAAATCCAAAATCCAATGCAAAGGAATATTAACGTTTGACGTTAATAACGTCAGGCGTTAATATCGGACAAAAATGATCTCCAGCTTCCGCGACAAGCGGACCAGGATGGTCTTCGAGCGAATATATGTGAAAGCCTTTTCACCCGACATCCAGCGGTCTGCTCTGCGGAAGCTGGAGATTTTAAGTGCCGCCCTGTCCCTGGATGACCTGATGGTCCCTCCGGGAAACCGGCTTGAAAAGCTCGCCGGAGATCGAGAGGGGCAATACAGCATCAGGATCAACGATCAGTACAGGATCTGTTTCGTGTGGAAAGAGGGTAACGCTTACGATGTCGAGATCACCGACTATCACTCTTAGGAGATGGCAGACATGACCAGGAAGATGCCGCCCGTCCACCCGGGTGAGATCCTTTCAGAGGAGTTCCTCAAGCCCATGGGAATCAGCCAGTACCGGCTGGCTGTGGATATCAGCGTCCCGCCCCGCCGCATTAATGAGATCGTCCACGGCAAAAGGGCGATCACGGCGGATACTGCCCTTAGGCTGGCCCGCTACTTCGGTAACTCGGAAGGTTTCTGGATGAACCTGCAGACCAGGTTCGACCTGGAGGTTCAGAGGGACCGGATGGGGGAGAGATTGGACAAAGAGGTAATGGTGAGGAAAGGATGAAGGGAAAATAATGCACTAGTGCACCGGTGCACCTGTGCACAAATGACCCCCCTGCACTTCTTCTAAACCCAGTATTACTTTGCCAAAGTGAGATTAGAAGGTATTCTTAACTTACCAGTCACGCCAACGGCGTAACTGGATATTGTTAAATTCCGGGCCCTCACCCAACAACAGTTTGCAACAGACACGAATCAACCTGATAGAGGCCCAGGCGCAGCGCCTTGTTGATAGCGCCGCATTTTATCAGGCAATGGGCGGTGGAGGCATAAGCAATGATCAAGCTATTATCAAAAGGAGGTATTTTATGAATAAAAGACAGATAATGGAAAAAATTTATTGGTTGGGGGCCGTTGATTGGGACAGGCGCCTTTTTGATTCTCTCATTCCGCTTCCGGACGGCACGACGTACAATGCTTATCTGGTTGAAGGGAGCGAAAAGACCGCTTTGCTGGACACGGTCGACCCGTCGATGTCCGATGAATTGATGGCGCAACTGGATGGGTTCCCCAGGATTGACTTTATCGTCTCTCACCATGCCGAGCAGGACCATTCCGGGGCCATCCCTCGTGTGCTGAAACGGTTTCCGGAGGCAAAAGTGGTCGCGACCCCCAAGGCCAAGGGTATGCTCATGGATCTTTTAAAAATTCCTGATAGCGCATTTGTCACTGTGCAAGACGGCGAAACATTATCCCTTGGAGACAAGACGTTGAAGTTCATTTACACACCTTGGGTGCACTGGCCCGAAACCATGGTGACTTACCTACAGGAAAACAAAAGTCTGTTCAGCTGCGATTTTTTCGGCTCCCATATCGCGACCACCGATCTTTTTGTGACCGACCAGGGACGGGTGCATGAAGCCGCCAAACGCTATTTTGCCGAAATCATGATGCCCTTCCGAAGCGCCATCGAAAAGAACATGAGCAACCTCAAAGGGTATGACATTCAAATGATCGCCCCGAGCCACGGCCAGATTTACGACCGTCCGGCCTGGATCATGGATGCCTATCGGGATTGGGTAACCGGCCCTCCTCATAACGTGGTCGTTTTGCCTTTTGTGTCCATGCATGGCAGCACAAGGCAACTGGTTGATCATCTGACTTCCGCCCTGGTCGGGCATGGGGTTCGTGTCGAGCTGTTCAATCTTACTGTCACCGATATCGGAAAACTTGCCATGGCGCTGGTTGACGCGGCGACAGTTGTGGTGGGCGCGCCAACCGTTCTGGGTGGCCCCCACCCCTTAGCCGCTTATGCGACTTTACTGGCGAACGCCCTGAGACCGAAGGCGAAATTTCTTTCCATTATCGGATCGTATGGATGGGGAGGGAAGACGGTGGAAACTCTGGCGGGAATGATCCCCAATCTGAAAGTCGAAGTATTGGAGCCTGTTTTGTGCAAAGGGCTTCCCTCAGAGACCGATTTTAAAGCTCTGGACCGGCTGGCCGGCAAGATTGCGCAAAAGCACAAGGACAATGATTTTAAATGATTTCCAGGAATGGCCCCATCCAAATGGTGCCTACTTATATGATTATCAAAGCTCAGATTCTCAGGTTTTATTTATATTTACTGAGAAAGTGAGGTCCGACCCCAAAGCTACCCTGGATTGACGCCTTCAGACTGGACTTCATCAAGATTGACAAGACCTACTGGGCTAAACAGCCAGCTGAAGCTGGGAGCTCGTGAGGTGCGACCCTAGGGGTATCTGAATCATGTTTTCAGGGAAGGGAAGCAAAAGCTTTGCCAATGGTTAACTGAAGAGGGTAATATCCTTATTTAGGGAAGGGATACGCTAAAATTCATACTCTGACACTTTTAAATGGCCTTAGACCTTATGAATGTCACCATAATCAGCGTAAACCAGAACCGTAACCCTGTTCCGGTCATCCCCTACGGGGCGTGCGTGACCGCCGAGGGCGTAAGCCGCCATGGACACGATGTCCGTGTCCTTGATCTTATGTTCAGTCGGGACCCCGCGGATGAGTTAGCAAAAAGCCTGCGGCGGCACCCTCCCGACGTCGTGGGTCTTTCCATGAGGAATCTCGATAACAACGACATGCTCCAGCCGGCCGGATATGTTTCCGGCCTCGCGCGTATGACCGGGACCATAAAGGCCAGGACCAGCGCAACGGTGGTTCTCGGGGGTTCTGCCATGGCGGTCATGCCTGAGGCCCTTCTGCGCGTGACCGGCGCCGATTACGGTGTCCTGGGCGACGGCGAAGTGGTGTTTCCCCGCCTGCTGGAGGCCCTTTCATCCAAAGGGGACATCGGCTCTGTGCCGCGCATCACACGGATCAAGAACGGGAAGTACAAGGTTAGCGGTAACGGCCCCATGCCCCTGGAAGAGACGCCCGAGCTCATCGCCCCCGATTACAGCCGGTGGATCGACACCCGCGCTTATATCAAAAGGATGGCGGCCGTACCCATACAGTCCAAGAGAGGGTGCCCCTTTCCGTGCATCTACTGCACCTATGGTGCGGGGGAGGGGTACGACTACAGGCTGCACCCTCCCGAGGTCGTCGTGCAGGCGGTCGAACGGCTCGAAAGACAGGGTTTTAAGGACATCGAGTTCGTCGACAACGTTTTTAACTCTCCGTACGAGCACGCCATGGGCGTTTGCGAGAGCATCGCGGGCAGCGGGACGAAGGCTCGGTTTCACACCCTGGAGCTGAACCCCCGGTTCGTTGATACGCCGCTTCTGGGGGCCATGGAAGCTGCCGGATTCAAAGGGATCGGGATCACAGCGGAAAGCGCCGCCGACCCTGTCCTGGAAGGGCTGGACAAGGGATATACGGCGCAGGACGTTCAAAATGCCGCCGCGGCCGTAAACAAATTCTCCATGCCCTGCATGTGGGTATTCATGCTTGGCGGCCCCGGAGAAACGAAGGAGACGGCTTCACAAACGATGAGGTTCGCCACCAGCATTCTGAGGGAACACGACGCCGCGTTTTTCAATGTCGGGATACGGATCTATCCCGGGACGGCGCTTGAAACCATGGCCCGCAACGATGGCCAGCTGAAGGTCCCGGCGGAAGAAATGCTCAAACCATTCTTCTACTTTTCACCGCAACTGGAAGTGGACTGGGTCATGGAGTTGCTCGAGCAAACGGCCCGCGACCATCGCAACATCCTCTATTCCTCACGAGCGCTGGACCACCCCCTGCTGCCCCTGATAAACAGGGTCGCCGGTCTGTCCGGGATATCCCAGCCGCTCTGGCGCTACACCTCGACTATAAGGAGGCTGCTGAGCTTCGTGGGGCAGGACATCGTACAGGGCGGGAGGATATGACCATGACAAAGGTTCCAAACGGCGCCTTCCTGGCCACTGTGGCTACCGCAGTTCCACCCTTCAAAGCTGATCAGAAAACCGCCAGGGAGTTCTTCGCCCAGCATTACGAGGGAAAGCTGAAAAGGCGCAGCCTCAATATCCTGGAGAAGCTTCTGGAGCACCCCTCCATCGAGGCCAGGCATTTCGCCCTGGACGACCCGGCGAGGCTCATCGACGAGCCTCGCGATGACCGCGTCGGGCGGTTTACCTCCTGGGCAGTGGACCTGGCATGCGAAGCCTCGCTCAAGGCCCTTGACCAGACCGGCCTGGGTCCCGGGGACATCGACGCCCTGGTGATCAACACCTGCACCGGCTACCTGTGCCCAGGCCTCACCAGCTACGTGGCCGAGCGGCTGGGGCTTGGCCGCCACGTACCGGCTTTCGACCTCGTGGGGGGAGGGTGCGCGGGAGCGCTGCCGGGCCTCATGATCGCCGAGGGACAGCTGGCCGCACGAAAAGGCGGAGCGGTCCTTTGCGTGGCGGTGGAGATATGCAGCGCTACCTTTCACATGGGAGACGATACCAGCCTTCTCCTGTCCAACGTTCTTTTCGGTGATGGCGCGGCCGCCGCGGTCCTGTGGACGGAGCCCGTGGGGCTCGCGCTGGTGGCCAACGCCACCAGGCACCTTCCCGAAGAGCGGGACAGCATCCGCTACGTCCACAGAGACGGAGACATGCACAACCAATTGTCGACCAGCCTGCCCCGCATCATGGCCCCAGTCGTCGAGGAAACCGTCACGGCCCTGGTGAAAGAGACCGGCATTTCCATGGACCAGGTCCGGCACTGGGCTCTTCACGGAGGGGGCGACAGCGTTATAAACGGCGTCGGCAGCGTCCTCGGCCTCACAGAAGCGCAGCTGGAGCCGACACGCCGGGTTCTAAAGCGTTTCGGCAACATGTCCTCACCGTCTTCCCTGTTCGTACTGAAGGAGATCCTGAACGACGGCATCGACGAGGGCGACTGGATCGTTCTGGCCGCTTTTGGCGCCGGCCTCACCACCCACGCCTCGGTTTTCAGGGCGGCGGGAAATAGTCCTTCCCGTGGGTAAGTTGCGTCTCAAACTCCCGGTATACGCATTTTCGGCGGCTGTCATCCTGATCTGTCTTGCGGTACCGACTGGCCCTGCATGGGCTAAGGACCAGGTGGAAGGGGCCGCGGTTCTGGGCACATGGCGCACCGGGGCCGAGGGCAAGGAGCTTGCGAAGGTGACCATCACCAGCGTGGGCGGCGAATATATAGGTCGGATCGTCTGGCTTCAGCACCCCCTGTTCAGGCCGGGTGATGAACCAGGGATGGAGGGAAAGCCCAAGATCGACCTTCAGAATTCCGATCCCGAACTGCGTGACCGCCCCGTGCTCGGGATGACGATCCTGGATGGGTTTCGATTTGATCCGGGGAAGACATGGCCCTGGACCGGCGGAACGGTTTACGATCCCGAGAACGGAAAAACTTACAGTTCCCGCATGAGGTGCGAGGATGAAAACACCCTCAGGATCAAGGGGTTTATCCTGATACCCCTTTTCGGCCGTTCGACAACGTGGACGAGGGAAAAATAGGTACCGACGGCCAAGTGCTCTGACCCCAAGGGGTGCCCAGTCTTTCTCGTTGTGGAAGATCGTGATCCGCCCAATGCCGCGGCTTATGATATGATACATGGCATTCGGGTATTGGATCCTCAGGGGTCTGGCCATTTTGGTCCTCCTTTCCTTTGTATGGAAAGGGAGCAAGAACGAGGCCAACCTGGTTGGGTATAGTCTCAAAAGTGTGAAAGGAGAGAATTGATCCCACAGGGGTGCCCGATGCCTGGTCCACAGTTGAGGTTTTTTTTGAACATCCCGTTACTTTTCACTGTTTTTAAGATCCA
>JALHUC010000481.1 GCA_022865845.1 bacterium
TGGGGGTGGCCAAACCAAGGGCGCAGGGGCAGGCAATAATGAGCACGGCTACCGCATTGATCAAAGCGTGCGCCATTTTCGGGTCGGGTCCGAACATACTCCACACAATAAATGTAATGATGGCTGAGCCGACGACTGCCGGCACAAAATATCCAGCCACAACATCGGCCACTTTCTGGATGGGGGCGCGGCTGCGCTGGGCTTCGGAAACCAGATGAACGATCTGAGCCAGCAGGGTTTCGGCCCCGACCTTTTTGGCTTCCATGATCAGTGTTCCTGTGCTGTTGACCGTTGCGCCGATTAATTTGTCGCCCTGATTTTTCTCTACCGGTATGGATTCACCCGTGACCATTGACTCGTCGATCGAGCTTTTTCCGTCAACGACGACTCCATCAACCGGTACTTTCTCACCCGGCCGAATCCGCAGCTTATCGCCAGGCTCCACCTGTTCGAGTGGAATATCTTCTTCAGCGCCATCATCTCGAATGATTCGGGCGGTTTTCGGAGCCAGCCCCAGCAGAGCTTTGATGGCAGAGCTGGTCTGGCCGCGGGCCTTCAATTCCATAACCTGCCCCAGCAGAATCAGGGTAACGATGACGGCAGCGGCTTCAAAATAAACAGCCACCGTGCCCTCTTTTCCCCTGAAGGAGGCCGGGAATATTTCTGGGAATATGGCCGCGATCAGGCTGTAGATGTAGGCCACCGACACACCCAGCCCAATCAGGGTGAACATATTGAGATTCCAGGAAACGACTGACTGCCAGCCCCGCACCAGAAATGGCCAGCCGCACCAGAACACGACGGGTGTGGCCAACACCAATTCGATCCAGACAAGGACATTTTTCGAAACGATCCGTGCCAATGGGTTGCCGGGGATCAGGTCGCTCATGGCCATCATAAAAACCGGAAGGGTAAGGATCAGACTAACCCAGAATCGGCGACGCATGTCTGCCAGTTCCGCGTTTTCTTCCTCCTGCCCGGCCCCACCCTTTGGTTCCAAAGCCATGCCGCACTTTGGACAACTGCCGGGATGATCCTGTACCACCTCGGGATGCATGGGACAGGTGTACTCGGTTCTGGCCGAAGTCGCCGGTGCGCTCATCGGCTCCAGCGCCATCCCGCATTTAGGGCAATCGCCGGGTCCCTGTTGTTGGATTTCAGGATGCATGGGGCATGTATAGGGGGTTGACTCGCCATGGGTTTCGTGGGGCGCGGAAGTCTGGTTATCCAGATATTGTTCCGGGCGCTCTTTAAATTTATGCAGGCAATGTTTACTGCAAAAATAATAATCTTTGTCTTCATGATGGGAATGGAATTCGGAGTCGCTTGATACCGTCATGTTGCAGACTGGGTCTTTGTGCTGAGCTTTTTCCGTATCTGGTTTTGTATTCATTTTTCATCTCCCGTATGAATGATTATCAACCGAATTGATCCGATGTCGGCGCATTTTCAGCCTCCGGTAACAAAAAACACACCGATGCCGACAAGCAATACGGCTATGAATGACATTGCAATAATCCGCTTCAGGCCGATACCTCCGTCCATGTCCATCTTTTGATCCATGCTTGTCTCGCGCTGGTGCCGGCGGTGAAGCCAAACGAGAATTGCGGCCACGGCGACAAATGCGAGGTTCATGTAGAAGGTGTAATCAAAGGAAAACTGTGCGACGTCCTCGACGCGGAGGCCACTTTTCGGAGTAATGTCGAGCATCATGAACAAGTAATTCAGGATCAACGCGGTTGCAACAACGCTCGCATACATCACGGCGGCAATGTATAGCGCCACTCGCCAGCCGTAATACTTGGCGTTAATCATCACAAGCGGCGGTACCATCAGATCCGAATAGATGAACCCCATGATGCCGGCAAACATCACACCATTCGCGTTTAATACCGTGGCGATCGGAATATTGCCCATGGAACCGATGAAAGTCATCGCTGCAACGAACGGTGCGACAGCGGCATTCTCAATCACAATCACCCAACCTGGAAGATCGCCGCGCGCATTCATCAGGAAGATACTTTCCCAGACCCCGGGCGGGACCAGCACGGCCACGAATCCGGCGATGGTAAAACCGATGAGGATTTCCTCCCAAACCATCTTCCAGTCCGAGACAAACCGGTTCCCCACCATATTCCAGCCTTCCCGGCTGCGAACCCGGCGACGCCAGTCAAAGTCAGATGCCTCATCGTTATCCTGTTTCTCGACCATCTCCCTGGCTTCTTTAAACCAGCTTTTCGGGTAGGTCAGCTTGATTAAGAGACTGCTGATGCCGATAAGAATCAGTCCGCCGATAATCTCGGCAGCCAGAAATTGCCAGCCGAGAAAAATTAGAATGAGAATGCCAAGCTCAATGACAAGATTGGTGGATGCGAACATAAAAGCGACTGCCGCCACAAAGTTGACGCCCTTAAGCACCAGAGAACGTGCGGCAGCCAGTGCGGCAAACGAACAGGATGATGATGCCGCGCCAAAAATCGTTGCAAGCGAAATACTTTTCAGGTCGGCCTTGCCCATATAGGGAGTCAGTCGTCCCTTGGGCACAAATGCCTGAATCATTGCGCTGACCCAGTACCCCAGCACAAACGCCCACCCGGACTTCCAGAAAAAACCAACCGAGGTCTTCGCGGATTCGCCATAGAGATGCCAA
>JALHUC010000482.1 GCA_022865845.1 bacterium
AGATCATAGCTTTCCTCAGCGTTCTCCGCGTCCTCTGCGGTTAGCTAGCTTTGACCGCTTTCAGTGTAACAGCTAGACTTGCTGGGTACTGGGTACTGGGTACTGGGTACTGGGTACTGTTTTTCCCCCGCTACTTCTACTATGATGTTCTCATGAGCCAACCGCCCTTATTCCATTTTGCCGAAAGCTACAACGACGCCGACCAGTACTGCCTTTCCGGATTCCTGTGCCCTGACCCCTTCGCCGTCCTGGAGATAAGCAGGCGGAAGGTGATCCTGGCCGTCTCATCCATGGAGGAGGGGAGGGCGAAGCTGGAAACTTCAGGAAAAACGGTTGTCTCCCTGCACCGGAAAAAGAGCATATCTCTGAACCAGATCCTGGCCGACCTGATCCGGGATCACGGCACCGAACGGGTGCGTGTGCTTCCCTCCTTCCCCGTGGGCCTGGCCCAGGATCTTAAAGGGGAGGGTATTGGCATAGAGATAGACGGACGAACCCTGAGGGAACGGCGGAGGGTCAAGACTCTCGGGCAGATCAAAGCTATTGAACAGGCCCAGCGCAGCTGCGAAGGGGTTTTTACCATGGTCCGATCCCTCCTGGCCGGATGCCCTGTCAAGGGAGATGTCCTTTTCCATGAGGGACGTCCTCTCACCGCTCAGAAGGTCCGCTCCATGATCGAGGTGTTCTTTCTTGAAAGGGGTTTCGAGACGGCTGACACCATCTTTGCGCCGGGACGCGGCGGGGCTGACCCCCATTGGCGGGGGGAAGGTCCCATCCACGTGGGCGTTCCCATTGTGATGGATGTTTTCCCCAGGTCCAGAAAGTCCCGGTATCACTCAGATATGTCCAGAACTTTCGTGGTTGGCCGAGCTACAAGATCCGTCAGGGAGATGCATGCAGCGGTGGTGGAGGCCCAGGATGTGGCCCTGGAAAGGATAAAACAGGGGGTTCCCCTCTCTGAGGTCCACCAGGCTGTCTGCGATCTTTTCCGGAAGAGAGGGTATCCGGTTCCCGGTGACGGTAAGTTCCCCAGGCGCGGTTTCATCCACGGTACCGGGCATGGTCTGGGACTTGAGATCCATGAATCGCCTTCGGTTTCGGTTACAGCGGAGATCTTCCAGCCCGGCGATGTTGTGACCATCGAGCCCGGCCTCTATGATCGGCGTATCGGGGGTATGCGTATCGAGGATGTGGTGGCCTGTATGCCGGACGGTACGGTCCGCAATCTCACTCAGTTCGATAGAGAACTTGAAATCATTTGACGCGGCGACGCGAAGACGCGGTGACGCGGCGAGGTAATCAATACATGGGATCGCGGGGATACGATGATGCAGTGAAGAATTTACTCCGTGTCTCCGGGTCACCGTGTCTCCGTGTCAAGTGGTTTACTTCAATTTCTCCGTGTCTCCCCACTCCCCCGCTCCCCTCTCGTTGAGAGCCTCCCATAATCCTGAGGAGCAAATTGAACGATAAGATTCCTGTCAGCCTACAGAGGTGCAATAGCTACGATCCTGACGAAGTCCGGGATGCTCTCAACAAGGTCCTGGCGCCGCTGGGAGGCATCCAATCCTTTGTTAAGCCCGGCGACAGGGTGTTGCTCAAGCCCAACCTTCTGGCTCCAAAGCCTCCCGGGGCAGCGGTGACCACCCACCCGGAAGTTGTGAGGGCCGTGGCACTTGCGGTTATGGAGGCAGGTGGTGAGGTGTTCCTGGGGGACAGCCCGGCCGTGGGGTCCCTTGCTGTGGTCCTGAAAAGAACCGGGATTATGCCTGTCGTTCAGGAACTGGGAATACAGATGGTCCCCTTTCGAACCCCGGTGTCGGTTCCAGTGCCTGAAGGGGGTGTGTCACGGTCCTTCCTGCTGGCCGAGGAGGCCAGCGGTTATGATCTCATCCTCAACCTGCCCAAGTTCAAGACCCACGGAATGATGACCCTGACTCTGGCGGTGAAGAATATGTTCGGGACGGTGGTGGGGGCCGCCAAACCAGGATGGCACCTTCAGGCTGGTGACACAGTGCGGTTCGCGGATATGCTCCTGGACATCTGGAGCGCTCTGCCGCCCGGGCTGAGTGTTATGGACGGCATCACTGCCATGGAAGGAAACGGCCCGGGCTCAGGGGATCCTCTGGCTCTGGGGATTCTTATGGCTTCGCCGTCGGCCCTGGCCCTGGACTGTGTTGCGGGGCCTGTTGCCGGGTTGCCCATTGAAAGACATCCGGTCCTTTACCAGGCTCGGGCCAGGGGCCTCGAAGGGGCCCGGAGTGATCAGGTCCAGGTGCTGGGAGAGGCGGTGGAGGATGTACGCAGGGTGTTCAGGCTGCCCAAGAGCGCATCCAGGGTGGATTATCGGCTACCTGGCTGGATGAAAAGGTCCATGCGGAAATCCCTGAACCCTTTTCCCCGTTTAAACCCGGAGCTTTGCACCACCTGCGGTGCCTGTACCGCCATCTGTCCCGCAGACGCCATCACACTTTACAATAAACCTCGCACCGGAGGCCTCGTGGACAAGGACAAGTGCATCAGCTGCTTCTGCTGTCAGGAGGTTTGCCCGGAGAGGGCCATTGATATTGTTCCGGGAAGATTACTAAGAGCTTTGAAAAAGGTGAACCTTGCCTGATTCTTCCCGGAACGGCAGGAGTGGGGGAGCGGGAGAGTGGGAGAGACACATTTAACTTTCTAGAGGGGTGGCAATATGGGATTTTGGAATTGATCGATAGTATTGGTCAGTAAAATGCACGTTATGTGGTATTAAAATGCGGCCATGGGCCGTTGAGCTTTTTCGCCCACTCCCCCTCTCGCCCCCTCTCCCTCTCGGGATGTACACCGAAGGGTGGCGAAACGTAGCCATTATCGCACTTTATGGACCATGCTCACCGGCCGTCAAGAGTGCGCCAGATACGAGGCTCGATTGACGAGGTAACCG
>JALHUC010000483.1 GCA_022865845.1 bacterium
ATGCTTGTAATCGGCGTAACGGGTCCAGTCTGCATAAGCTTTCTTGACCACGATCTTGCCTTTCTCCACCAGGCGTTCCAGGATCAGGGTTATCTCGAACTTTTTTTGTTTTTTCCCCTTGAAACCCAGAATGATGTTCTCAAAATCCACGAACACTGCCAGGATATGTCCATTATCATCACGTGCCATTTTTTTTCTCCCCCATGCTCTCGTCCCAGCTCACAACCTGGTTTTTACCGCTCTTTTTGGCCACGTACAGGGCCTCGTCGGAAAGGCGGATCAGGTCGTCAGGGAACCGGCTCTTTTCATTGGGATAGTGGGCCACGCCGCAGCTGACAGTCACTCCGGATTCAGAGATGGATGACCGCAGTCTTTCGGCAAGACGGTCTGCGTGCTCTTTGTCGGTCCCGTTGCTTAGAACGATGAACTCCTCCTGTGTTCCTGAATGGGAACTTCCCGGTAAATTTACACTTTTTTAGCTGACACAGCAAAGGGGGAAATGCAGTGAATCGTGAACCGTGAACCGTGAAGCGAAAAAGACCTTTGTTGTCATTTAGTTATCTGTTTTACACGTTACGAGGATCTTGGATACAACAACGGCTGCCAGGTTATTCGAATCACGAGTCACGAATTACAAGTCACGGCATTTAACCGCAATTTTTTCATAGTTACCCACTCTACATTAATGAAAACCTTTATATATAGGCTGTCTGCGGTGGTGTGATTATTGCAATTTCAGCCTTTTAGCTTGAATTCGCCAGTGGAATTGATGAAAATGAAAACATAACTCTGCATTCAGGGTAAAGGAGGACGTGATGAAACGTGCATCTATTCTTTTCATGGTGATTTTGGTGGTCCTGGCCTTCGGTACAGCGGTTTGGGCGGCTCCTTTCCCCATCACCGATGTCCGGGCTCTCGGCATGGGTGGAGCTTTCGTTGCCGCCGGTGAGGGCATCGGCGCGATTAACTACAACCCGGCGCTCCTGGCCAAAAACGCTACAGTTGGCCTTGTTATTCCAGAGATGGTGGTGCGTATTGAAGATCACATAGGTCTGGTGGATCTCATTGATGATCTTAACAATGCAGCTGATGTGTTTGATACCACCCAGGTAATTTCCATTCTCAATCAGCTCGATGAAGGCGGTGCCACTGATATTAACGCCTACCTCGGGGCAGGTGTCGGGTTCGGTATATTCGGCTTCAGCGGTGGTGTCACCTACGCGGACCTCATCTACGGGACCGCTTTTCCTGACAACATTGATATCACACCAGCAGGTTTGATAAATCCCGCGAACAATACCCTCGAGTTCAGGGGAATCGAGGCCAGGCAGCTCATCCTTACGGGCGCCGGGAGTTTCGGTACTCTCACCGTGGGCGCCAACATGCGCAATATTGACGCCACAGTTTATTCGGACTCAGAGTGGCTCTTCGACGATCCCGATATCGGTCCCGGTGATGTGACGGGAACCAGTATTACTGATGAGACGGTAATCGCCTGGGATGTTGGGGCCGTCATGGGACTCACCTCCGTAATGGATGTGGGTATCGTGGCCCGCGATCTGGGCGGTACCGATTTTGGGGACGTTGAGTTTGATCCCAGGTACAGGCTGGGGGTTGCCTTTCACCTTCCCACCTTCACCATAGCAGCCGATTACGATATTACTGAGGACGATTCCATCGGAACCGCGTACCAGGATTGGGCTATCGGCGGGGAGTTCGATGTGTGGGCCATCGCCCTTCGCGCAGGGATGAGTCAGAACTCGGGTGTCAGTGGGGCTCCGACCCTGCTGCACTTCGGCCTGGGGCTGGGTTTCATGGACCTGGGAGCTGCCTATGCTGAAGATGGCGACTACTACATGGCAGGCGTGAACCTGAACCTGGGATTTTAAAAGCAGTATCTGATGTCTAGGTCTGGTGTCTGGAAACCTGGACCTGGAACATGGAACCTGGAACTTAAAGCCGTTCTTCCTTGCGTAGGAAGAACGGCTTTTTTTGAAACCCTTTCGTGGAGGGATTGAATTGGTGTATATTTATCTTTCCAGGCGGCTATTGAAATTCGCACCACTGGATCTAGTCCGGTAAATTTTACCAGTGAACAAATAGGTGGGTGGACAATGTCTATGAACAGATTTTCCTGCAGCTTGACTGTCTTTTTGTGCTTCCTGCTTTTCGTTCCCGCGGTTTACGCTAAAGAGATCGTTAGCTTAGAGGAAACAAAAGCCAAGATCAGCCTTGGCTACTTCCTTCCCAGGATGAACACGCAATTTAGTGTAAACCCCGCCAACCCGGCCTTGCCCGGTGGAGATCATATCGACGGAGAGGATGACCTGGGATTGGACAGAGACCTTTCCCTGGGGAGACTGGACGGATATTATCGCCTTGGACGAAAGCACAGAATAGAGTTCGGGTATTTCACCCTGGAAAGGAATGCGCAGAGGGTCCTCGACACAGAGATCGACTTCGGGGACATCACTTACCCGGTTAATGCCCAGATCGATTCGAAATTCAAAAACACCATAACCCAGATCGGCTACATGTACTCCTTTCGCCAGACCGAC
>JALHUC010000484.1 GCA_022865845.1 bacterium
ATGCTGGATGGAAGCGCCCCGTGGATCGTGGTCATTGTCAGGCCCAGAGGCACAGCAGAAGCTAAGGCCGCGAAACAGCCTACCAGGCCCATCCTTGTGACTTTGCTGCCTACTGCTTTCATGACACACTTCCCTGGGCGGCGCCGGCGTGAAAGATCGCTTTCATCTTGCCGAGGTGGATAACGTCCCCTTCCACCAGGTTCACTGGCGATCCGGGGATGACCTTCTCCCTGTTGACCACCGTTCCGTTGGTGCTGCCGAGGTCTTCCAGCACGTAACCATCCTCATCTGACATGATAATGGCGTGGCGACGGGACACGCCCTGCTCGAAGCCGCCACAGTAGCTCAGATCCACATCCGGCTCGATCTGGTCTAAAGGATCGGAGCGGCCGAGAAGGGTTTCCTCGGAGCTAAGATCGAACCGCTGCCCGTCTTCCAGCTCCAGACAGGCGAAGGGGCCATCGGTCTTCTTTTCGATAGCCTCGTCCATTACCCTTTCGATACCTTCACCCGTACAGTTTTCGCAGAGCTCAAGCCCGTGATCCATTTCGCTTTCACAATTCGGACAGATATTCATGACTATTCCTCCCACTTATCCACTCGTTAAGGTTGAAGTTGATTTTATGCAGGAGGAATTGCAATGGAGGGGCCAAAGGGGGCCAGTCCAGAGTTCAGAGTCTAGAGTCCTGAGAAAACAATGACTTAGATGACTCGGAACCCGGAACTTGGAACCAGGAACTCCGCGCAGCGGCGTTCGGAAATCGAACAGGTGTAGTAATAAAAGACAGTACCCGGTACCCAGTACCCAGTACCCAGGAAGTCTTGGAAGCGGGGAGTAGGGGAACCCTTCGACAAGCTCAGGGCAAGGCGGAGAAACGGGGACGCGGAGGGCGCAGGAGGAAAACCTGTATCTAAGTATCTAAGTGTCGAGGTAACACCTGGAACCTGGAACCTGAAATCTGGAACCCCAACCGCAGGTTGGCGTCATTGCGGCCTGATTCCCGTGCGACGCGATCTCAGGCAAAAGCTATTAACAGGACGGAATGTTTTCCCCCAGATTTAGACTTTAACTTTGTGCAACTTCGTGTACTTCGAGTTCAAAAAAATACTGCTTTCACAGGAACCGTTCTTTACTGGATTCCGAGTCAAAGTCATTTCACCCCCACCTCGATCCTCCCCCCTCAAGGGGGAGGAAGAACAAGGAAATTTGACTATTGGTCGGCCCGGAATGACGAGATTTTACCCTGTGCTACTCTGTGTACCCTGTGTTTAGTTAGCCTTCATCGTTTTTACAGGAACCGGTCTTCCCCCCAGATCTTAGCCTTCCTCTGCGTTCCTCCGCGTCCTCTGCGGTATATCAGCTTCTATCGCTTTTACAGGAACCGCTCTTTATCTACTGCGTCCTGCGTTCTGCGTCCTGCGTGCTCACTCTAGGCCAAATTTTTTCATTTTGGCATAGAGTGTGGATGGCGCTATCCCCAGCAACCTCGCCACCTTCCTCTTGTTGCCCCCCGCCTTCTCCAAAGCATCCCTGATGGCCTCCTCTTCGGCGCCGGCGAGGCTGCCGTCGGATGATGACTGGCTGCCTGCCGCCTGGAAGGGCAGGTTCGCGGCGCTGATGGTGTCGCTGGGGCAAAGGGCTGCAGCGGTTTCCAGAAGGTTCTTCAACTCCCGGATGTTTCCCGGCCAGGAATGCTTTGCCAGCGCCCCAAGGGCA
>JALHUC010000485.1 GCA_022865845.1 bacterium
ATGGAAAACCTTGCCCGGTATATCATCCGGGCCTCATTCTCCCAGGAAAGAATGACTTACGTCCCCGAAGAATCCAAGGTCATCTACCGATCAAAGGACGGGCAGCAAGAGAAGGTTTTCGATGTCCTGGAGTGGTTGGCTGCAATGTGTTCCCACGTGCCCAACAAAGGGGAACAAATGGTACGTTACTATGGATATTATAGTAATGTTTCTCGTGGTAAACGGATAAAACAAGACCAGGATGAGCTGATACCGTCTATTCTTGAACCTGACGGATCATCCAAAGCCCGCCCTGGTGCGACTCATATTCCTATTTACGTTTAGACTATGCACTATTCCAGGCCTGACTTTTCAAGTATACATCACTGGTGATCGGTCTGGGCCAGGGAGCACAAAAAAAATTGGGCTCGCCTTATACAAAAAATATACGAGGTGGACCCCCTCACGTGCGCTAATTGTGGGGGGAGGATGAAGATTTTATCGTTTATAGAGGATCCGGAAATAGTGAAGAAAATACTCAAACATCTAGGCTTGTGGGAAGTGAAGGCAAGGCCACCCCCCCAAGCCAACGCGCCACCGCCAAATGTCCATATAGACTACTCAGCCCGCCCTGGTGCGACTCGTTTACCTGTCGCAGCTCAGACTATGCACTATTCCAAACGTGACTTTTTAAGTATACAGTGCTGGTGATCGGTCTGGGCCAGGGATTCTCAGGTCCCACCCTGCGATGAGTATCTCTATAGTGATCCGGACTTGTACGCCCCAGGCGTATTACCCAATTGAGATTTATGCCTCTCGAAGATCCCGTCTTTGGCGGGGATGATTTTTCAAAACCAGCCAAAGGATCTAATGGAGTGGTGTGTCCGGCTTCCAGCTCGTAGAGCCTACAGCTCGGAGAGATTAGGCCCAAATAGCGTCAATTTCCAATAAATTCCAGCTCTTGAAAGCCCTATCTTACTTCAACCTATATTCCAGAAGAACCTCAGAACCGCAATACAGCCTGATACCGCATATGTTGTGGTTTCTTTTTCCTTGACTCACAAGGGGAATTTCTCTATAGTCCTTCCCATAAAAAGCAACATCTTATCACAACAACACACACATCACAAGGGCCTAGGCACCCCTCTCCAAAATGGGCGACAAATCTATTTCGGGGTACATTAGGGGGTATCTATAGAACTTTTTGGCTAAAGTATCGTTTAAAGTCATATGGTTACAGATTCAATTCAGTTGATTCAGTGCCCACCATTTAGTGATTTCGCATCCGGACCCCGTTAACGGAGTATAGGCACCATAAAGACCCTTTTTCAACCAAATCCAACTTACGTAGTGGATAGCTAAAGGCCCTTTTCTGGATATTGAAAGAATTCACAGGGTGATTATTACAATTTTGATGAAATTTCGGTCAAAATACAGCGATATTTGCTTGAGATATAAAGCAGACCGGTCGGCCTTGCCAGGAGTAAGAGCGTATGAAACGTGTACTGACGGTCATTGTCGGTGTTGGTGTCCTCGTGCTTGGTGGGATGATTATCTATGCGTGGGAACCGGCCATCCCCAAGGTTCCATTACCAGAAGCATCCCGGTTCAGCCAGGCGCAAATCTCGCGTGGCAAAATGCTGGCCGGTATTGGCAATTGTTCAACATGTCATACTAACGAGGCCTCAAGGCCGAACGCCGGCGGTTTGTCGATTCCAACGCCCTTCGGAACACTATATACCCCCAATATCGCGCCGGACCCACAAACCGGTATCGGCCACTGGTCGGAAGCTGCATTTATCCGTGCCATGAGAGAAGGCGTGGATCGTGAAGGCGAGCATTTGTTTCCGGCCTTTCCTTACACTCACTTCACCAAGGTAAAGGACGAAGACCTGACGGCGTTGTACGCCTACCTGATAACGCACAAACCTGTCGAGTATGAGCCGCCGGCCAACACCTTGCGCTTTCCCTACAACATTCGAATGTTGCAGGCCGGCTGGAAGGTCCTGTTTTTTGACGACAGTCCCTGGAAAGACGTCGACGGCAAGAGTGACGCGTGGAACCGCGGCGCTTACCTGGCCGAAGGGCTGGGGCACTGCGCCGCGTGCCACAGTCCACGTAACCAGTTCGGTGCTGAACAAACGGATGCATCCTATGCCGGCGCAATGGTCGATCAATGGTACGCGCCCGCGCTGGACAAACAGCACGAGGCGCCCGTCGACTGGACCATGGACGAGTCGTTCGATTATCTGCGCACCGGTGGTTCGGCATTGCATGGCGTGGCTGTCGGGTCGATGGCAGACGTCGTACACGCGGGCCTGGCCTGGGCATCTGGCCAGGACATCGAGGCACTGGCAACCTACCTGGGCGAAATCGGCGGCGCAGGCTCAACGTCAGAGGCGATGCAGAAGGCAAAAACATTGATATCAAAGGCTCACCGGGAAACGGACGCAGACATGACTCATGGCGGCAGGATCTTCGCGGCCGCCTGCGTTGCGTGTCATTACAACGATTCCAGGCGCCCGAATACAATACGACCGGATCTGGCGCTCAATAGTACTGTTACCCTGAAGAGTCCGGACAATCTCATTCGCGTGGTACTCGATGGGGTGTCCGTCAAGGGCGGTTTGCCAGGTGTAATGATGCCGGGATTCGGACATGCGCTGAACGACAACGATATAGCTGACCTGCTTGCCTTCTTGCGCCGTACCCACAACAACGAGCCACCTTGGCCGAACCTGGCCCAGCGTGTCGCGCAATTGCGTAACGAAACGAATGTGAACAGCGACGATGCAACGGAGTAGACCATGGATATTCAGTTTGAGTTGAATGGAAAATCGGTACAAGTTGATGTGCCGGAGGATACGCCGTTGCTCTGGGCCATACGTGACCATCTTGGCCTGACGGGCACCAAGTTCGGCTGCGGCATTGGTATGTGCGGCGCTTGCACTGTGCATGTGAACGGCCGGGCGACGCGTTCATGTATTACGCCTGTCAGTGCCGTCGCGAACAGCGCTGTGACCACGATCGAAGGAATAGATCCCTCGCATCCGCTGCAAGCAGCCTGGATCAAGGCGCAGGCGCCGCAATGCGGTTACTGCCAGCCGGGCCAGATTATGCAGGCGGTCAATTTGCTGGAGGATTTTCCCGATCCATCCGACGAGCAGATCAACGCGGTAATGAGCGGCAATCTGTGCCGTTGCATGGCGTATATCAGGATCAAGGAAGCGATCAAGCTGGCAGCGGGTGAAATGCAGAAGGAGAAGGCCGATGGGTAAGCTTTCCCGATTCATCGACAGTTCAAAAACAGGCAAAGATACTGAGTCACGTCAACTCACGCGTCGCCAATTCCTTGTTGGCGCCGCAGGCGCAGGCCTTACGCTGGCATTTGCGAGGCCCGGAATGGCCTTCGCCAGCCCCGGTGATGCAATTGCTGCGGGCGCCTACGAGCCCACCATCTGGTACCAGATCCAGCGCGACGGGCGCATCGTTATCAACATTGCTGAGGCAGAGATGGGCCAGCATATTGGCACCGCGCTGGCTCGCATCGTTGCCGATGAGCTGGAAGCGGACTGGTCCCTTGTTGAGCTGAATTATGTCGACAGTGATCCGAAGTGGGACCTGATGGTCACCGGTGGCAGTTGGTCTGTGTGGCAGGACTTCACTCCCATGAGTCATGCCGGTGCCGCCGGCAGGATCGCCCTCATTGAAGAAGGTGCCCGCCTGATGGGCGTATCCAGCAGTCGTTGCCAGGCACGTAATAGCCAGGTTATCGCGGGCAACAAGTCGATCAGCTATGGGGAGATCGTGAGCCGCGGTCATATTTCCCGTACTTTCAGTGATGACGAGCTCAAAAAGCTTCCTGTCAAAAAGCCCAGTGAACGGCGTCTGATCGGTCACGAGGCAGAGGCCCTGGATATCCCGGACAAAATCAGCGGTGCCAGCGTGTATGGCATTGATGCCAGTATCGAGAATATGGTTTATGCGCGTCCCCTGGTGCCGCCGACCCGCCACGGTGCCAGCGTCAAGCAGGTTGACGATAGCAAGGCAAAACAGGTCGATGGATATATCCGTACCCTTGTATTGGATGATCCCAGCGATACCGTGCCGGGATGGGCGGTTGTCATCGCCAATTCCTTCCACGCCGCCAACCGTGCCGCCAGCCAGGTCAAAGTAGATTGGCAGCCAGGCAAGACCAGCGATGTCAGCGAGCAACAGATTCTCGATCATGGTGAGAAGTTAATTGGCGACGCTACCAAGGGCGCTTTGGTGGTCGATGAGCCGGGTGTGGACGATGCCTTCTCCCATGCTGACAGTGTGCTCGAACAGGATTACGTCACCCACAGCGTTTTGCATTTCCAGATGGAACCCGTCAATGCGCTTGCCTTCGAGAAGGATGGCACCTGGGAAATTCACACGGGTAACCAGTGGCAGTCTTTGGCAATTCCTGTGTTGGCAAAGGCATTGGACGTCGACCAGAGCAAGATTGTTATGCGCACATACATGCTGGGCGGCGGGTTTGGACGGCGCCTGAATGGCGACTATACCGTGCCTGCCGCACTGGCGGCGAAGGCATTGGGCCGGCCCGTGAAACTTGTGTTTACGCGAGAGGACGATGCCCGTTTCGATTCCATTCGATCACCTTCCAACCAGAAGGTACGTATGGCCTTCGATGCCGAAGGCCAGGTGATTGGGATGGAACATCATGCCACCGCGGGTTGGCCGACACAGGTCATGGCGCCGTTTTTCATGCCGAAGGCCAAAAATGGCGAAAAATACGATCCGTTTGCAATTCAGGGTGCAGCGCACTGGTATTCAGTGGGTGCGCATCGATTGCGTGCCATTTCCAACGATCTGGCCAATGCGACTTTTCGGCCGGGATGGCTACGTTCAGTTGGCTCGGGTTGGGTGAATTTCGCCCTTGAAAGTTTCATGGATGAAGCTGCCCACAAGCTTGGCAAGGATCCGATCGACTTTCGACTTGGTTTGTTGAAAGCAGAAGGCAAGAATGCAGGCTCGGCGCCGAATGCTGTGGGCGGTGCGTCGCGCCAGGCCAATGTATTGCGGCGCGTGAAGGAGCTCTCGGGTTGGGGCACAAACCAGCCGTCGGATACCGGCCTGGGTGTTGCGACCAGCTACGGCCAGGAGCGGGATATGCCGACCTGGACAGCATGTGTGACCAAGGTGCGAGTCGACCGCGAGACCGGGCGCGTGCATCTCTTGCGTCTATCCGTGGTAACGGATGCGGGCACCATCGTTCATCCCGACGGTGCCTGGGCGCAAGTCCAGGGCGCATCGCTTTGGGGAGCCAGTATGGCGCTGCACGAAGGAACCCAAATTGCAGCCGGACAGGTCAAGGACACCAACCTCAACACCTACACGCCCATGCGCATGGGTGATGTCCCGGTCATCGATGTCGAGTTTATCGACAGTAGCGAGACCTCGATGGGGCTTGGAGAGCCGGCAACGACCGTTGCCGGTCCGGCCATAGCGAATGCTATCTTCAATGCTGTCGGAGTGCGTCTGCGATCGTTGCCGATTCGTGCTGAAGACGTGCACAAGGCGTTAAATACCTGAGGTTAAAATCCCGCGAGAGGTCGCCACGGGAGCGCCGCGACCGCTGAACGGGCGACAATCGGGACCACCGTATTTTCAAGGCCCGCGTCAATAATCGCATTGCGAAACAAGGGGAATGTATCCATCCGCCCATGTCGGATATCATACGTTTCCGGGTCAAAATATTCTTCCCCTGGCTGCTGTTCCTCGGACCCGCTGTGATGATCCACGGCAAAAAGAATGGGGAAGAAACAGCATATCCCCGTTGCCGAGAAGTGTTTCAGCGCCATTGGAATATTTAACATTTCAAGTTG
>JALHUC010000486.1 GCA_022865845.1 bacterium
AGGGGTGTAAAAGAATCGATCAGCCGCAAACGGGAGGTCAACGGCTGCACGGTGTGCGGCTTGTCGGGGGGTACGACCACCATGTCCCCGGGGACCAGCCGACTGGATTCCTCCCCGACGAAAAAAAGCACCTCGCCCTCCGCCACATAGGTCACCTGCTCATGAGGGTGGGAGTGGGGGGCGTCCGGTTCCTTAGCCGGGCCGTCGGCAAAATCCCAGACGACCACCATAAGGTTATCGGTGTGAGCGACCCGGCGCTGTCGACCGGGGGCGGTCTGAACCGGCGTGTCCTCGGAACTCCTGCTTATCTTCATGTGCCCTCCTTGTATTATCAATGATTAAAAAACGCCCGCGTCCTACAGGACGCGAGCAGTCAGAATAAACTAGATACACCGCGTTGCGCCGCCGTCGAGATCAATGAGCACACCGTTCAGATAGGAAGCGCGCTCTGAGGCAAGGAAAACTGCCAGGGCCGCAACCTCCTGAGGCTCACAAGGCCGTCCCAGGGGGTTGTCACGGACCCGGATCTTTTCAACCTCAGGCACCGACTTCCCCCACTCACTGGCCAGACCCTGGTTCATCACATCCCACCGCGCTGTTCGTGTAGGACCGGGGTTGATCCCATTTACGAGGATGTTGTCCGGTCCCCCTTCCACGGCTAGCGCCTTTGTAATGTTCATCAGCGCGGCGTTGGCGCCCCCTCCGACGATATAGGAGGGGTCGGGTCTCCGGCCGGCGTTGCCGATGATGTTGACGATACGGCCTCCCCCGGCTTCCCGCATTATAGGGAAAACTTCCTTCATCATCCGGATGTACCCGAACAGCTTCAGGTCCCAATCCTCCTGCCAATCGGAATCGGGCTTGGTCAGAAGGGACCCGCCCCTGATGGCTCCAGCCGAGTTGATCAGGATGTCAACCTTGCCAAAAAGTTCCACGGCAGCCGCGACGAAGGTCTGTACTCCAGACAGTGTACTCAGGTCCGCCCCTACAGGCAGTACCTGTACACCGGTTTCCCGGCGTATTTCTTCAGCGGCCGTCTCGAGGTCCGGGCCGGATCGCGCGCCCAGGGCCAGGTTCACACCCTCGGCTGCCAGTTCCCGCGCGATGGCAAAGCCGATCCCCCTGCTGCCGCCCGACACTATGGCCACCTTGCCTTTTAGTCCAAGTTCCATGCGTGTTTTTTCCTTTCAGCCCATCCGCGTCGGGGCTTTTTTGACCAATGTCTTTTCAACGCCTTGAGGCGTCCCTGGCTCAGGCATTCTTCAGGTCGAATTCGATACCCTTTATTCCCGCCACCAGGGCCTGATTCACGGGGGTGGGGATGCCGTACTGACGGCCAATCCGCACCACGGCTCCGTTAATAAAATCGATCTCGGTCCTGACCCCCCTCTCCACATCCTGGAGGATGGACGGCTTGAAGTCGAAGGGGAGCCCTTCCACCGCTGTGTTGAAGATCTCCCCGGGGTCTTTTATGGATAGTGCTATTCCTGCCGCCCGGGCCACAGCCATGGCCTCTTTAACGGCCGCGATGCCGCAATCCACAGCCTCCGGTACCTGGACAAGCTTGCCGTAGGGCAGTCCCGTAATTCCGCTGATGGCTCCGGTGGAAACGTTGACCAGCAGTTTGTACCAGATGAGGGTGCGCATTTCGGGGCTGGCCGTGGTTTCGAGACCGGCACGCGTAAAGAGGTCCCCTATGTGCCTGGCCCTTTCAGTGATCCCCCCTTCAAGCTCTCCCACCTGAGTGAGTTTGCCCTTACGCCCGACGAGGACCCGGCCGGGGGCAATGAGCTGTCCGCCCACGTAGGTTTTCCCGCTTAGCACCCGTTCCTTTCCAAGGTGTTCGGCAATAATTTCCTCGTTGCCGAGGCCGTTCTGGAGGGAGATGGCTAATGTCCCCTCCCCTATGAGGGGCGAGGCTCCCTCCATGGCGTCACGGGTGTAGCTGGACTTGACAAGTACGATGACAAGGTCAACAGGCCCCACTTCCCGGCAGTCGGTGGCCACCTTGACCTTGACCGTTCTTTCTTCTGAACCCTCGATGATGGTGAGTCCGTGGCGCCTCATGGCGTCCAGGTGTTCGGTCTCCGGACCAACCATAGACACATCGAATCCCCCTTCGGTCAGAAGACCACCGAAAGTGCTCCCCAGGGATCCGGGACCCAGAATACAAATTTTCATTTTTACCTCCCACAGGCCGGGTTTTAGACAGAATCCATTCCGAATTGAGAATTGAGGATTTAGAATCTTTATCCGCAATCCGTAATGCGCAATCCGAAATATTTTTTACTCTTTTATTACCTCCACAACCCCTCGGTCGGCGTCCACTTTGACCCAGTCTCCGGTTACGATGACCTGGGTTGGATCCTGGTCAAGGTCGGTAATGGACGGCAGGCGCCCCACCACCGAACCGAGGGCGGTCTGGGGGTTTATCTCCTTTATGACATATGCCGCGGGGGAGGTCCCTGCAAAACGCAGCGCCTGGTGTGCAATGGTCCAGGCGGAAGAACCCTGGGCAGTTCTGAATACCAGCACCTTCCCCTTGACGTTTTGCCCCAGCCACTCGTGATCCATATCCACAATATCACCCGTGGTGAGATCGAAGGTGCCGTAACCGCCCAGGGACCCCCGGGTTACCAGGGCTTCGCCTTGGGCTGTGCCGCCGTTAACCTTTCGTCCGTGCAGGACAATGGTCTTCATACCAGTTCCCCTCTCCACTTCCCGGTGAGGGCTGCCTGTACGCACTCTCCCGTCGTTCCGAACCACGTGTTCTTGAGCCCCGTGGCCCCGGGCGCGTAGTGCCCGTATTTGGCCGAGTTCGTTGCGAACACCTTGCCGGGTTCAGCGTCGAGCACCAGACAGCAGGTGTCCTCCAGGATCACTCCTCCCGCCTTTTCGATGACAGCTTCGAGCCCCTGGATCCGGGCCATAGCCCTGATCATGCTGTTGGTGGTGATATACAGTTTCGTATTGGAGTTGACCCTCTTGCCATCCAGCATCCCGGCCACGGCCTGGAGGCTCTCCAGGCTCATGTGGGGACAGCCCAGCGCCACGATGTCCACATCGTCCTTCCTGGAGCGGTTCAGCTTATCATAGGCTGTGCGGCGCTCATCATTTCCGAACTGGAGGTGCCATACCCCCTTTCGGTTTCCCCCGGCGGCCGCAAGCGTCTGAGCTTCGGGGGTTACGCCCACAATGTGATGCATGACGATGCTTCCCGAAGATATGCCGGCGGCGCTTATCGCCATCAGCCTTGTCAGGTCCGGGACCCGGTTGACGTTGGTATAGATGGGGATATCAAGCCCCACCTGCCCGGCCACGTAGTAGCCCAGCAGGCACCATTCCCGGACATCCTCCATATCCACCTGGACATCCACCACCACCTTTCCAAGGCGGTTTTCAGAGAGATGCATTCCCCATAAAGGCGTCTTTCCGGTTATGGCGGAAGCGAAGGCGCTGTGGAGCCCTTCTATGTTGGTACGGGATCCGATAACCGAGTTGGTGTAGGCGATGGCCGAGGACTCCGTCCAGGCCAGGTGCTGGCCCCTCACCGGGACGTTCCCCACCTGGTACGGGGTGCAGGTGGCAAGGTGGATCATCCCCACACGCTTGCAGTAATCCACCATGATCTGGAGGAGGTCGCAGTGTTCCTTTCCTCCTATCTGCAGCTGGGGGTATTTCTGGTCTCTCCAGGTGGCGTTGGTCGTAGTGAACGCCTTGACCTTGTCTAAAATCACCGTTTCATCGCTGTCGAGCATGAAACGTGAAGCCACCTCGTCGGGATCGAGGGAGGGGACATGCTTGCGGACGATGCTTACATCAGGGATGGAGCCGGGGATAATGGTTACGTTGCTGGTATCAACAAAGCTTTCCGCGCCGAGAGCTTCAGCGTACCGGACGAGGAGCTCCATGGCTTTTTGCCTTGCCGCCCCCTCGGTGCCGTCAAGCATCCTCAGTTCATCCGGGGTCAACTTC
>JALHUC010000487.1 GCA_022865845.1 bacterium
AAAAAGTCCATTCGTGGCTTTTTGCTCAACGGAAATCGAAAAGTGTCATTTTCGCTTTCCTCACAAATCAATGACTAATGTTGCCGGTCATTGATTTGGGCGCCCCACGCGGGGCGCGATTCGAACCGGAGGTAGGAGATAATAATGAGGAACGGATCGAAAAGAAGACAGCGGATAATCAGTTTTGTAACGGTCCTGGTGACGGTCCTGGTTGTGGTAGTAGCCGGGCGGAATGGGGAACTGAGCACCGCCTGGGCCGCTGCAGGAAAGCCCCAAAAGATCCGTATGGCCACCCTTGCTCCCAAAGGCTCATCCTTTCACCAGAGCCTTCAGATGATGGGCCAGAAGTGGCGGCAGGCACCCGAGGGAGGGGCCAACCTTACGATCTACACCGACGGGACCATGGGCAGTGAGTTTGACGTGATCCGGAGGATGCGTATCGGCCAACTCCAGGCAGCCATGCTCACCGTCGTCGGATTGTCGGCAATAGAAGAATCGGTCCACGCCCTCGAATACATGCCGATGATGTTCCGGTCCCTCGAGGAGATGGAGTATGTCCTGGAGCGGCTGTGCCCGACACTCGAGAAGAAGATGCTGGATAAGGGCTTCGTGGTCCTTTTCTGGGGTGATGCCGGCTGGATAAGGTTTTTCACCAGCCAACCGGCAAAGTATCCCGAGGACCTGAAGACGATGAAAAACTTTGTCTGGGCCGGCGATACCCAGCAATTGGAGCTGATGAAGGCCGCCGGTTATAATGCTGTTCCGCTGGAGGCCACCGATATCCTGACCGGTCTTCAGACCGGCATGATCGATGTGGTTTCCACAATTCCCACCTACGCCCTGGCTGGTCAGTTCTACCGGCGGGCCAAATACATGCTGGAGGTCAACTGGGCCCCTCTCCTGGGAGCCACCGTCATTACAAGGAAGGCATGGGACAGCCTTACCCCCCGAGACCGGGAGTTCATCCTGGAAACGGCGGCCGAGGCAGGCAGAGAAATAAGAACCCAGAGCCGCCTGGAGGCAGAGCAGTCGGTAGAGGCCATGAAGAAGCGGGGCCTGGTGGTTCAGGAGGTCGACTCGGAGACACAGGCACGCTGGGAGGCGGCAGCCGCAGATTTTTACCCGAAGATCCGCGGACACATGGTTCCCGAGGAGATCTTCGACGAGGTGCAGCTGTACATCAGGGAGTATCGGCAGGTCGGGCAGAAAGAGCCCCAATGAGAGAGGCGCCGCAGGAAAGTACCGGGGCAGTGAGGGGAAACGGCTCCTTAGGTTTCATTAGATTCTGGAAACAAGGGGAGAACCTTCTCGTCGGCATCGCCCTTGTGGCCATGGTTTTAATACCCCTGGCCGAGATAGTCCTGCGGGCGGTCTTTAAGGTGGGCATCTCGGCTTCGACCTCCCTGGTTCAGCACCTGACCCTGGTAGTATCCATGGTGGGAGGTGCCATCGCTGCCCGGGAGAACCGGCTCCTTTCCCTTTCGGCGGCTGCCAATTATCTCAAGGGCCCATATCGTTCCGCCGCACGATTTTACAGCGGGGCCTTTGCATTGGCTGTCACCGCTCTGCTTTGCGTGGCCGGTATTCAGTTCATCCGAGCAGAGCGGCTTGGCGGAATGATCCTTGCCTACGGCATCCCGGTGTGGGTCGTGCAGCTGGTCATTCCCACGGGTTTCGCCCTGATCTCCTTTTACATCCTCCGGCATGGGGCTGATCGATGGTCCGGGCGGCTCCTGGTCGTCTTGATCGCCGGGGTGATCGTCATAGCGGGCCTCATGGCGCCCCTCTCTCCGGCCGTCCTGGTCCCCCTTGCCCTGGCCGCTCTCATCCTGGCCACGGCCCTGGGATCCCCCGTCTTCGTCCTCCTGGGAGGGGCGGCTGTCATCCTCTTCTGGGGGGCGGAGCTGCCCATCGCCTCCATTCCCCTTGACCAGTATCGCCTGGTTACAAACCCGTCTCTTCCGGCCCTCCCTCTCTTCACGCTGGCCGGGTATTTTCTGGCGGAGGGGGGTGCCGCCCGGAGGCTTATCAGGCTGTTTCAGGTTGGTCTGGGTGGTGTCAGGGGCGGGCCGGCCATCATAACCGCCGTTGTCTGCGCCTTTTTTACCTCCTTCACCGGGGCGTCCGGGGTGACCATCCTGGCTCTGGGGGGGCTCCTCATGCCGATACTGATAGCGTCCGGCTGTTCCGAGCGATCGGCCCTTGGACTGCTCACCGGCTCCGGCTCCCTGGGTCTCCTCTTCCCTCCCTGCCTCCCCCTGATCCTTTACGCCATCGTCGCGAAGGTTTCCCTGGAAGAGATCTTTCTGGGCGGGATCCTCCCCGGGGTTCTGCTGGTGGCCATGACCGCCTGGT
>JALHUC010000488.1 GCA_022865845.1 bacterium
CTCAATCCTCAATCCTGAATCCTCAATTCTCAAATGATTAAACCGTTCACCGTTCACGGTTCACGTTTCACGCTTCACTGATTTATCACCCCCCTCCCCCCCCCATTTTTGACAATATGAATAAAAGCAACATAAACAACATGACCTATTTCGTCAGCTCTGGTTACAATATTGCTTCGGGCGGTAGAACAGCGCACGCGATAATCGAATAAAACCATATATTACAGCCATTTAAATTGACATTCCTGAAAGACTGCAACGGCTTGACCTTTGCAAGACTAAGCAATGTTCCGCTATTCAAAATGATTATGGACGGACCGGTTTTATCAGTGGAGGAAGGTCATGGAGACGAGAAGAAAGCTGAATGAGGTGCTGCTGAAAAAGAAACAGCTTTTACTGGTTGACGACGTGAAGCTTTTTCTGCACCTGAGCAAGGCCATGTTAAGCCGTGAGGATTTCATCGTTCATACCGCCATAAACGGTGAGGAGGCCCTCGATATTGCAAGAAAATACAAACCGGATGCGATCCTCCTTGATCTGTATATGCCCGGGATGAACGGCGATGAGGTCTGCAGGAAGATCAGATCGGAGCCGGCCACCAGCCACATCCCTGTCATCATGATCACCACCGAATCGGATGGGGAGGGCAGGAGCCGCTGCATGTATTCAGGCTGTGATGATTTCCTTACCAAACCTGTAAGAGCCGATATCCTCAACAGTGCTGTTCAAAAACATCTTGCTGTAAAGGAAAGGATCCACCCGAGGACGGGTGTGATGCTTCCATGCATTCTCAAAAGTGACCATGAGTTCTTAAAATCGACGATTCACACTATCTCCGCCGGCGGAGCCTACGTTGAGATGGACCCGCCCCCCCTTCCGGGCAGTGCCCACACGCTGACCTTCTCCCTGGTGGACGAGCAGGAGAATATTTCAGTGAGAGCGTTGGCCAGATGGAACCGCATGATGCACGGTGAACGCCCGGTGGGATCTGGTTTCGAGTTTGTGGAAATTGGGGAAGATAGTTTCGAGCGGTTAAACTATTGGGTTGAGAACACGCTCGACAACCCATTGTTCAGCTGAAACTGCCACGGCTGTCCGGTCCCGTCATAGCAGCCTGGGTTTCGGGGACGGTCCCCCTATGGCTTTTGAACTTTCAGATGGCGGGTTTCTTTGGAACCCTTCAAATCCCCGCAAGGATCGGGCCGAAAGGATCAGGCTTAAAGGATCAGGAACGCACCTCATGATCCACAAGGGCCTGCTTGCGCGAAGCGCGGAAATTCGTCAGGAACAACCCGCTCAAAACTACCATTCCAATCAGGTGTATCCACCAGATGGCCGGCCAGAGCAGTGCCACGGCGCAGCCGAGGGACAGCAGGCGCACCAGCGGGTTGAGCCTGGCTTCCATGAAGCCTTCCAGTCCGGCGGCAAAAGCGTAAAGGCCGAACAGGGCAAAGATGAAGATCGTGAAATCGTCGATCCAGGAACCGCCGATAAACGGTGTGTAGGCAAACAGCAGAGGGATCACGTACAGGCCCTTGGCCAGTTTCCACGCCTGTAAGCCGGTCTCCATCGGTTTGGTGCCGGCAATGGCAGCGCCGGTGAAAGCGGCCAGGGCGACCGGCGGGGTGACGTTGGAATCCTGGCTCAGCCAGAAGATGATCAGGTGCGCCGAGAGCAGGGCGTAGGTCAGTGTGTGCGGGCTGAGGACCGCTTCGCGTATCATGCCGACCATCTCCATGGGCACCGCGTCAATGATCGCACGGGCGGCGGTGATGGTCATCGGATGACCGATGGTCGCCAGGCTGTCCGGGGCAGCAATCATGAAGATCGCCTTGGCCGCCTCGGGCACGTGGCCGCCGGCCAGGACATCGACCAGCATGCCGTTGGTGATCAGTGTATACAGCGCCGGGGCCGAGAGGGTTCCGAGGACAATGTAGGCGGCCGTAACCGGCAATCCCATACCGAGCACCAGCGAGGCCAGGGCGATGAGGCCGATGGCGATTATCAGGCTGTGTCCTGCCCACTCGTTGATCATCAGCGAGAAGGTGTTGCCGATCCCGGCGGTGGCGATGACGTTGACGATCAGGCCGACGGAGCAGAGCAGGATCGCGGTCATCACCATGTTCCGCGCACCCATCGCCATCGCTTCGATGATCGCCTTCGGTCCCATGCGGTTGGAACTGAACCAGGAGGCAACCACTACGGCGATGATACAGATCCCGGCGGCGTAGGTCGGGGTGAAGCCGTAGATCAGCATGCCAATAAGCACGCCGATGGGCATCAGAAAGACGAACCCCCCCTTTTTTAAGACTTCGATAGCCGAGATCTCCTCGGTATCGACTGCGGTGACGTAGCTGCGCTTGGCCTCAATGCGGACAAAAAAGCCGACCGTAGCAAAATAGAGGATCGCCGGAAGGATGCTGACCATGACGATGATGTTGTAGGAGATCTGCGTATAAGTGGCCATGACGAAGGCCCCGGCCCCCATGATCGGCGGCATCAGCTGACCACCGGTGGAGGCGGCGGCTTCGACCCCGCCGGCGAACTTCGCCGGGAAACCCGCGCGTTTCATCAGCGGGATGGTTATGACGCCGGTCGAGGCGGTGTTGGCCACCGCCGAGCCGGAGATGGTCCCCATCAGGCCCGAAGCCATCACGGCCACCAGACCGGGGCCGCCGATCATCCGCCCGGCCACGGCGCGGGCCAGGTCGATGACGAACTCCCCTGCCCCGGAGCGCAGCAGGAAGGCACCGAACAGGATGAACATGAAAACATAGGTGGCGGAGATGCTGGCGATGGTGCCGAACAGGGCATCGTCACCGTAGACGCTTCGGAACAGGATCGTCTCCAGGCTCAGTCCGGCGAATTTGAACACCCCGCTGATATGCTGTCCCCACCAGCCGATGTAGCTCAGGGAGGTGATGATCAGCACCGGGATGAACCAGCCGGCCACCCGCCGGGTCAATTCCAGGGCACAGAGGATAAGGATGATACCAGCCGCCCACTCGGCGGGCGCCAGATGCACGCCCCGCGCGTAAATGGCATCCTCCATGGCGATCAGGTAGAGGGCAGAACCGGCGGCCAGCAGGCCCAGCAGCACATCCAGCAGGCGCCAGCCGAAGCCGCCCTCCTTGCGCAATGGGTAAACCACCACGGCGATCAGGGCGAACCCGGCAAAATGCAGAGAGTTCTGCCAGAGGGACGACAGTAATGCCACCACGTTGAACCAGATGTGCATTAAAGAAACGGCGACCCCGAGAATGATCAAAAGGGGGGTCAAGTGGGGATAGACATCGGATTCGGTCCCTGGTGGTTTCATTGCCGCGGACTCCGGAATTATCAGCGGCCACCCCATCCGGGATGGCCGCCAGGGTCAAGCCGTTAATTCTTTTCCAGAGCGTAAACCGCGCTGGTATTTGTTCGGGTCTTTCGGTTGAACACTAGTTCGGGAGCAGGCGGGTGGGAACCTTGATACCCACTTCCGCATAATATCTGGCCGCACCCGGGTGCAGCGGCATTGGAAGACCGGCGATCGCCTTTTCGATCCCCATCGCCTTGGTGGCTCCGTGAATGGCGTTGAGGAACGCCAGGTTCTCGTAAACGGTTTTGGTGATCTGGTAGACAGCGTCCTCATCCACGTCGGACCGGACAGCGAGGAAGTTCGGCTGGGCGATGGTTTTGATATCTCTGGTCTGCCCCGGGTAGGTGCCGGACGGGATCACATAGCGGGTCCAGAGCTCCATGCCGCCATCGGCCTTCATCATTTGCTCGTCGGTGAAATCGAGGACGGTGATATCATCCCCCATGTTCGCCATCGCCTTGGTCAGGGCGCTGACCGGGACGCCGGCCGGAGTGCTCATACCGGCCAACTGGCCGTTCTGCATGGCGTCCGCCGAAGGACCGTAACCGACGTAGACCAGGTTGTAGTCCTTTTCCACATCAACACCGAGGTTGGTGAGCAGGACGGTATTGGAGCCCAGAGTCCCGGAGTTCTTGGCCCCCAGGGACATCGATTCGCCCTTCATGGTGACCAGGTCCGCGGCGGTACCGGTTTTGGCGAATTTTTTCCTGACGACGAAGTGCTCGACGTTCTGCCACAGCATGCTCACCGAGCGCAGGTTCTTTTGGGGTCCGGCACTTTCGATCGGGCCGGTGCCCTCCCGGGCATAGGCGCCGTAAAGGCCCTGGAGGATGGCGAACTGCACCTCATTTTCACGCAGCAGCTTGATGTTCTCGCCCGAGCCGGCTGAGCTGATCGCAGACATGCCGATCTTCTGGGTAGGCTGCAGTTTCACCTTGACCAGGGTCGCCAGGGCGACGCCGACCGGGTAGTAAGTGCCGCCTGTGGAAGCGGTGGCCAACAGGTAGTTGCGTGCATCCGCCGCCTGGACCGTGGAAACGGAACCGAGCAGCAGGGCGATCGCTGCCACGACAAACATGAAATTTCTGATTCGCATCATTTTTCTTTCCTCCTGTAGACTGGTTGGGGTGACAGTTTCAAATCATTTTGACCCGGTTGTTAAAAAAACATTACTGGAGGGAAACTGAAGACGATGGTTGATTGAACAACTCTGAAGTTCCTGGCCCGGTATGGTATGTAGATCCTTCAATTTTACTTGGATTATTACAACAATCAAACCTTTTTATACTGTATAAAACCACTTGACCGAACCCCGGCGATCCGTAAAACCCCGCCGGGATGACCTTTCAGTTAGCGGAGGGGGAGCTGCGCATTTACGCAAATTGTAGAGCTAAAGAGCTGTCACCCAATTCGGGGAACCTGCCTGACGGTTGAGGGGCGAGCCGGAACCTTGCCAGACACCGGATTTTGCGGTAAGTTCGTCGCCTGTTAAAACCAATGTGGGGGCGTAGCTCAGTGGGAGAGCACCTGCTTCGCATGCAGGGGGTCGGGGGTTCAAATCCCCCCGTCTCCACCACTCGACGCATAAAAAGGCCGCTTCTGAAAGAAGCTGGCCTTTTTATTTGCTCGTGGCAGGCCATAGTACGACAGGCGTATACCGCGAGTTGCGGCGAATTGTACCGCCTGCCCCGAGTCCCGCCGTTTGCGGGATCGATGGAGCAGTCGAGGGTCACCCCTCGTTTTTATTTGGATTTGCCACGGCGAAGTTGCGCCATCAGCGCATCAAAAACGGGCAATAAGGGCATCATCTTATTCCCCTCGGAATTGTTGGCCTCGTAGCACTTCTTTCCAGTTCAGGGACTCTCCCGCCTTGGTTACATCCTAATTCCAGGCTGTCTGCGGCCTTGCGTAGGAACACAGCATCAGTTAACTTAGACCTACAGGAAGGAGGTGTTCATGCCGTTCCTCGATCCCACCGCTGAATATGATCCCGAGGTTAAAGCTTACAGACCTGCCCTGGAAACCTTCAGCCGGCTTCTGGAGTTAGGTGACCTGGATACACTGCCCGCGCCCAGGGACGGACTGGGACCCATCCGATCGGTTCAGATCTCCAGAGCCCTGAGGGAAGACGGTGCTGAAGTATTGGGCCAGGTGAAAGGACACGCCATGTACCTGCTCCAGGGTGATCCCTATCAGGAACCTGAGCTGCGGTACAACTTCAACATGCTCCTGCTCATGGACGTCTTCGGGATGGATGAAAAAGACGCCGACCTTTATGAGCCCGCGTTCAGCGAATTGATATGGTGAAAAAGCCGTAATTCGTGACTCGCTTGCCACGCCGAAGCTGACAGCGAAGGCGGGTGATTCGTGATTGGTAAATTCTGCGTTCTGCTTTCTGCTTTTCCGCCAAGTCGCCAGGTCGAAAATTCTTTACTGCGTCCTCTGCGCCTCTGCGAGAGAAAACATCGCTTCTGTGGAAACAGTCATTTTCTTACAAAGGGCAATATTTTTAACACAAAGTTCACGAAGTTAACAAAGTAAGGATTTCGTTTTGGCCCTGCCCCCCTTCGTGCCACTTTGTGTACTTTGTGTTGAATTAAACGACGCCTTTATAGCAACTGTGCCTTCCCCCAGGATTCAAGGTATTACCCTGCGATGCGGCCTATAATTGGCCGGGCTGCGTACCCTGCGGTCAAAAACATCGCGTTAATAGTTACCGTGCTTACCCCAAGATCAAAGGTTTCCTTCCGTCTTCGTTCTTCGAACTACGACGCGACAAGCTGCGTCCGAAGCCTGTCACGCCAGCGGCGTGACGACCTCTGCGTTTAAACGGCTCTTATCGCTTTGATACAAACCGGGATTGCCGCGTCA
>JALHUC010000489.1 GCA_022865845.1 bacterium
CACCAACTCATTTACTGTCCTCACAATATGGTTCTCACCCTGCATCGTGTGTATCTGTGCAAAAAGAAGGCCGCCCCTTTCGGGGCGACCATTTTTTGCATGGTACGCGATGCAGGATTTCCCCCTCGTTAACGCTACGGGGGACAGGCTCACTCCTATTGTGAGGACTCGTAAAGGAGGTCCCGCTTTCTCGAATGAGGCAGGTTTTTCAGTTTTTTCTCCTGTTTGACCGCTTCCGCTTCAGAGAGAGGGCCTTTGAGATAATGGAAAGCTGGACTACCATGTTGACGAAGTCGGTTGGGTGGGTCTGTGGTGATACCCACATACAATCGATCTCCTTTGGGAATAATGTAGACCCACCACCAACTCATTTACTGTCCTCACAATATGGTTCTCACCCTGCATCGTGTGTATCTGTGCAAAAAGAAGGCCGCCCCTTTCGGGGCGACCATTTTTTGCATGGTACGCGATGCAGGATTCGAACCTGCGGCCTCTGCCTCCGGAGGGCAGCGCTCTATCCAACTGAGCTAATCGCGCTTATTATTAGTCCAACTTCCTGGTTCTTCCTACCCCTTGAGGGGGGAGGATAAGAGGAGGGGATGGAAAACAGTCCCCTCAAAAATTCAAGGCCCACCAGGGCCTAAAATGAAATTCTAAGTATCACCGGGGTTGGTCCAAGTCAAGGATTGGGGAAGCAGATCTATTCCACCTTCCTCCTCCCCTGTTCTCCATTCTTCAGTCGTTTCTCCACCGACGCCACTTTCCCCGCAGCGCTAGCATCCTTATCCCTTCGCTCATCAATCACTAACCGGGTCGAAACCCTCGCCGCACCCTTGTTGAAGGGAAGCCTGTGGAGCATGCGTACCGCCTCGAGGACCTCCTCCAGTGTTCCCTCCAAAACGGTACCCATGGGGGTAAGAGTATAACGGATGCCTGTATCCTCGAGGGCCCTGACCGCATCTGCCACGTAACGACTGAGGCTGGGAGTGCCCGTACCGAGAGGGACGACTGTAATTTCCGCGATAACCATGATCGGATTTTACCTCATTGATTGTGATGTTAACAGGTAAAATCCGGAAGGATGAATAGGGAATAAGGAAGGTGGAAGTAATACACAGGTTCTATTCAACCTCCCCTCTTCTCTATTCCATATCCAGGAACTGAGGCCCTTCCTCAGTTCCCCTTCTCCATAAGAAGCTTCATTCACTCCATAGGGGTCAGTTTCTTTGCTTCAATTGTGGCAGCCTGGGCAGGACCACAGGAGTACTACTGCCAGCACAACGGAAGTAGCAGGCGACAGGAGCGATCTGATCCCACTTAATATCGACGATTCCGGAATCATGCCTCCACCTTTTGTGAAAAAAAGGGCTCGGCGGAAAGAAACTCCGCCGAGCCGTCGAAATATCAGGTTCAAAATGCTTTACGCGTCAGTGTCAGCGTCTGTATCTGTGTATTCGGCGTCAACAACATCATCGTCGCTTTCACCTGGATCCCCGGAAGCAGTTGGATCCCCTTCAGTGGTGCCGGCCTCGCTCTGCGCGGCCTGGTAGAGAACCTCGGCAAGTTTGTGGGAGGCTTTACTGATCTCCTCAATTGCGCTCTCCATCTCGCCCTTGTCAGAGCCCTTGATGGCCTCACGCCCCTTTTCGAGAGAATCCTCTATATTTTTCGCATTCTCCTCCTCGATCTTGTCGCGATTCTCCTTGAGGTTCTTTTCAACCTCGTAAACCAGGTTATCGAGTCTGTTGCGAACCTCGACGGTCTCTTTCTTGAGGCGGTCTTCCTCGCCATGGGACTCGGCATCGGACACCATGCGATCGACCTCATCGTCAGACAGGCCGCTGGACGCCTCGATCTTGATGGACTGCTCCTTACCGGTCGCGGTGTCTTTAGCGGACACGTTCACGATACCGTCAGCGTCGATGTTGAAAGTCACCTCGACCTTCGGCATCCCACGAGGCGCGGGAGGAAGTCCAATGAGGTGGAACTTTCCGAGGGTCCGGTTATCAGCGGCCATCTGCCTTTCACCCTGGAGCACGTGTATCTCCACCTGGGTCTGATTATCATCCGCAGTGGTAAAGGTCTCCGACTTGCGATGGGGTATGGTGGTATTTCTCTGAATGAGGACGGTCATGACACCGCCCAGGGTCTCGATACCCATTGAGAGAGGAGTCACGTCGAGCAGAAGAACATCCTTGACCTCTCCTGACAGCACGCCCGCCTGGACCGCCGCGCCCAGGGCAACGACTTCGTCCGGGTTGACCCCCCTGTGGGGCTCCTTCCCAAACAGATCCTGAACAGCCTTCTGAACCATGGGGATTCTTGTGGAACCACCAACCAGGATCACCTCATCAATATCGGCCGGTTTGAGACCGGCATCTTTTAAGGCCTGTTTGCACGGACCAATGGTCCTCTTAACAAGATCACCGATCATCTGCTCGAACTTGGCCAGGGTCAGCTTGATGTTGAGATGTTTAGGACCGCTCTGGTCGGCTGTGACGAAGGGCAGGTTGATGTCGGTTTCCTGGGTAGTGGAAAGCTCAATTTTGGCCTTTTCCGCAGCCTCCTTGAGCCTCTGCATGGCCATGGGATCGCCCGACAAGTCTATCCCCTGGTCCTTCTTGAACTCCACCACCAGGTAGTCGATGATGACCTGGTCGATATTGTCGCCGCCCAGATGAGTATCGCCGTTAGTGCTCTTGACCTCTACCACGTTGTCACCGACCTCGAGAATGGAGATGTCAAAAGTACCTCCACCAAAGTCGTAAACCGCGATCTTTTCATCGGCCTTCTTATCCAGACCGTAGGCCAGCGCCGCGGCTGTAGGTTCGTTAACGATACGAAGCACCTCGAGACCGGCGATCTTGCCGGCGTCCTTGGTGGCCTGTCTCTGGCTGTCGTTGAAATAGGCCGGAACAGTGATGACAGCCTGTGTAACCTTTTCGCCCAGATAGTCCTCAGCCGCCTTCTTCAGCTTCTGAAGGATCATGGCGGAAATCTCCGGAGGAGTGTAGCTTTTGCCGTCGATCTTGACCACCACGTTACCGGAACCGTCCTTATCCACTTTGTAAGGTACGATCTTGATCTCCTCGGGAACCTCTTTCAGACGCCTTCCCATGAACCGCTTGATGGAGTAGACCGTTCTCTCCGGATTGGTTACGGCCTGCCGCTTGGCTACCTGGCCAACAAGACGCCCGTTGTCGTTGGTGAAAGCCGCAACAGAAGGTGTGGTTCGTCCGCCCTCTTCGTTGGGAATGATCTTGGGGCTCCCTCCCTCCATAACAGCAACGGCCGAGTAGGTCGTTCCAAGGTCGATCCCTATTACTTTTCCCATGGTGCTGTACCTCCTTAAATGCTCTTTATATTTAAAGAAACGGTTAATTGATCTTCTAATGTGTGTAAAAATAACCATGCTATGGGCCATGTCAATGAAAGACAGGGAACGCAGAACGCAGAAAACGGATTGCTGGGCCTTCATTTGTTGTCAAAGGGTTCTTTCCAAGGTTTTCTTCTGTGTTCCGTGTTCTGGGTTCTGGGTTCTGGGTTCTGGGTTCTTAATTTTGCCAAGCAGGCAGGCACCGTAGACTTTCATTAATGCCAACCTGCTTGACAAAATTGACATATAGGCCTAGTTAAAGGGGCAATGCGCAGCAGATCCGAGAATTCGACGCTACATCCAGAACCTATCATCGTTCCCCGCTCGGAACATTCACTTTCCCGTTCCAGTATCGACCCCGACGCCCTTAAGGTCCTCTACCGCCTCAATCGCCACGGCCATATCGCCTACCTCGTCGGTGGGGGGGTCAGGGATCTGCTGCTGGGGAAAAAACCCAAAGACTTTGACATCAGCACCTCAGCTCACCCTCATGAGATCAAAAAGATCTTCGGCAACTGCCGCCTTATTGGTCGCCGATTCCGTCTCGCTCACATCCATTTCAGGGGTGGAAAGATCATTGAGGTCTCAACCTTCCGGGCCATTTCCGAGATCAACCAGGAGGACGGACCGGTCAGCTCGGACAACACCTTCGGCACACCGTGGGAGGATGCCTTTCGAAGGGATTTCACCGTAAACGCCCTTTTTTACAACATTTCCGATTTTTCGGTGATCGACTATGTCAACGGCTTGAAGGACCTGGAAAACCGGCTGATCCGATGCATTGGTGACCCTGAAGTCCGTTTCCGCGAGGACCCTATCCGCATGCTGCGCGGAATCAGGTTCGCCGCATTGCTCGATTGTGATCTTGACTCTGAGAGTGAGCGGCTCATCAGGGAGTCAAAAGATGACATATGGGAAGGCGCCACATCCAGGATTCTGGAGGAGATCATCCGCATGATGGGTCGGGGCACAGCGGCCAGTGCATTTGACCGTCTTCAGGAACTCGGTCTGCTCTCAACCCTTTTCCCCGAGATAGACCAACACATCAGGATAGAAGGTGGCGATTTCTACCACGACGTTTTTTCAAAACTGGACAAACGGTTTCACTCAGGCGAGACCCCGGATCCTTGGCTTATCTTCGCCTGCCTGTTCTACCCCTATTTTGATTTCATTTATCGAGGGAGTTCCGGTGACGATCTTTTGAAACTGGCTCGAGACGCCATTTCGCCTATCTGTCGGCGTATCCAGGTACCCAAGCGGATGCAGGATATCATCAGGCAGATCCTGGCGGCACAGGTCCGCCTTTTCGACGTTCGCGGAAGCAGATTCAAACCACGTACGGTCCTGCGGAAAGCCTATTTCAGGGACGCCTTTACTCTATTTGAGATCGTGGCCTCTACCACCTCGGGAGGCAGGGAACTCATCAGTGAGTGGCAGAAACTTGAGGGTCCTTCACCTTCTCAAAAACCTGACCCAAAGCGGACCCGTCGAAGGAGAAAGCGTGGCCCCAAACCCCCTGCTACTACGCCCGCAGGATAACATTACGATCATCCTCCACCGACCTGCCATTCCCGAGAACATAGGATCAGTCGCCCGGGCCATGCGGAACACCGGATTTTCCAGGCTTATCATCTCCTGCCCCGAAACCGTGGACTGGCCTACCGCCGGTAAACTGGCCGTTTCGGCCGCCGACATTCTTGACAGGGCTCCCCGATGCGGTTCCCTGGAAGAAGCCATCGCCCTCTCTGAAGCCAGGTACCTCGTGGGAACCACCGGCAGGAGCAGAAGATATTGGCAGTCCGCCGAGATCGGGGCTGCAGCCTCCCAGATCCTCAGCCGTTCAATTTCAGGGGGAACCGCCCTGCTTTTTGGTCCGGAAAGTACCGGCTTAACCAATGAGGAGCTGACACTCTGCCACACGACAGTAACCATACCTTTCGATGGAGAACTGGCCAGTTACAACCTGGCGCAAGCGGTCCTGCTCGTTCTGTTCACCCTCATGATCCAGGCCCAGCCGGAAGACCGGCCGGATTCCCCTGACTCTGCCTCCTTCGAGGAGGTTGAAGGGATGTATGCCCACATTCAGGAGCTCCTCACTGAGGTCGGGTTCCTGTGGGAGGACAACCCGGATCATATGATGAAGGCAGTGAGGGAGTTCGTGAACCGAGCGGAGCCAGTGGAGCAGGAAGTCAAGATGATCAGGGGTGTTTGCCGTAAGTTGCTGTATCATCTAAGGAACAAGTAATGGCAAACACCCCCGATCATCTGAAGGAGGAATAGGGAAGGAGGGAGGAGGAATTTTATGAATTCCTTCATCCTTCATCCTTCTTCCTTCCCCCTTCCGAGAAATACATAAATCAAAATCTGAATTATTTCCCCCAACTCCAAACCTCAAACATCAAACTCCAAACCTTCTTTTTGGTCTGACCAATCCCATCTCTGGCTTGTGAAAGTTCGCATTAGTAGTAGGTTTTTGACCATACAATAGCCCTTGTGCATTTTTTCTCAAAAAAACACTTGACACTGAAGATCTTGCTTGTTATAAATTACACAAGCTCAGAAAACGAAATTACACAGCTTGAAGCTGAGGAGGTAAACAAAATGACAGAATTCATGATGACAATGACTGTAATCGCTCTGGTTTTTGTAGCCGCGACTATCCTGGTAGCTCTGCTGTCCGGAGGGCTTCTTCGGCTGAAGAAGGG
>JALHUC010000490.1 GCA_022865845.1 bacterium
AAATAGTAACAAGCCCGGCAATAGCCGGGCTTGTTTTTGTCCAATGTCATGGCACGGTCTAACAGGGATGAAGGGGCTAGAGGAAAAATACTTGTGCACAGGTGCACTGGTGCACTAGTGCACTGAGTTTCTCATATCCCCTTGATCCCTGTTCCCCAGGTACTTCGCTCTGATCTTCTCAACCCGTTTCCGGTTCACCCCCAGGTCCCAGGACCCCGTACGAGCCGCGGACCTCACATGGATCACCTTCCCGTCTTCGGACACCTTAAACAGGGTGTCGTCCACAAACCCCAGAAGTGATCGAAACTCCGCCTCGATCCTGTCTGGTGAACTGGATACAACGGTTGCTCTCGGCATAGACCTTATGATCGCTGTGAGCAGTTCCATGGATTGGAAAGAGGTGCCCTCCAGGGGAAACGGTTCGATCCTTTTTGCCTGATCCCGCGCCAGGCTGGACACACAGTTGGGCGTGCCTGGACACGCAGGGAAGTCGAGGTCTTTTTGACTGATCTGAGGATCTTGTATTTCGTTTGCCATGGTCAGCACCGGTAACAGGAGCAGCATGAGAATGATGACTTTTGTTTTCATAAGTAGTTAGTTTCGGTTTAATCCTCTTTTTCGTTCTTCACTTTGGCCTTTGGACTATGGTGGCACACAATGAGTGCCACTACCAACCCCCTCCCCCCCCTCCTCCGCCTCCACCACCGGAACTTCCCCCTCCGCCAAACCCGGAAGATGAGCCCGGGGCGGTGGATGAAGAGGAGATCGCCGATGAAAGGGAGGAGCCCAGACCGGAGGCGAAACGGCCTGTGTGCATACTGTCCCAGTGGTGGCCGTGATACCAGCCTGGGGAGTACCCCTCGCTGGCCGCTGCCTCAGACAGCACATCGGCGAATTTTTCAGACCACTCCTGGTCAACCTCCAGGGCCAGAGCGTAGGGCAGATATTTTTCGAACAGCTCAGGTGTTTTATCCGGGGGATGAAGCTTTTCCAGACGGTGCTCCTCAGCCGTGGACAGGTACATTTTGAAGCCTTCGATCCGGTCCATGATCCTGCGGCCAAGGTTGGTTGGTGATTTGAGGAGAATGTAGAAAAGAAGGTTGATCACAACGAAAAAGACGAGGGTTGCCAGGAAAACAAGGGAAGTCACCTTTGCGAAAGCGCCACCGGCCATGACGAGAAAAAAGGTGAAGGTGGCGGCCATGGCGAATTTTCTGGAGGCCCAGAGAAAAAGGGTTGCAGCCGTCCATGGAGTGAACCAAAGGACGATGAACAGGAGGAAAGGGCCACCGGATCGGGATCCCCCGCTGATACCCACGAGGAGGATGATAGCGATGGAAATGAGCACACCCACAGTCATGTAGCCGCTGTTATTGACGATAGTACTCTTGTGATACTCTTCCTTGAGAAGGCTTTTAAGGGCATCCATGGCGAGTGACACTTTTTTGTGGTTCTCGCTTTCCAGTTTGAGGGTCATGGCGCTGTCTGGAAACAGCCTCTTTACCAGCCTCATCTCCCCCCTGGACAGTGCGGCCTTTGGCTCTTCTTTGGTCCTTTTGAGCGTATATACCCTGGAAAGGCCGAAAGCCTTGCTCTCTTCGCTGATGGTGAGGTATCCCTTAACCGCAAGATTGATCACAGCCGACGCGAAGGCTTTGTCATCGAACCCCATCTCCATAATGTACCGCATGGCCGCGGGAGACATATTGTCCGGGGGTTCGAAGCGGGGGATCACAGTTCCTTTTTCCGGATCTTTCCCGACCTTCATCCAGGCCCAGAAATAATAAGCGAACAGGATCAGCAACCCGGCCAAAGCAGCAGCCAGGCTTTTGTTGTCGGAAAGGAAAAAAGCGGTTTTTTGTGCTCGGCTCGGTTCGGCAACGTGCCCCTTGGGCCAGCCCAGCACGATGGTAAGGCCCTCCCGTGGTGCGAGGCGGCGCGTCGTTTTAAAGGTTACGAGGCCTTCGGCGTCGATCCTGGAAGAGTAGGCTCCTTCCCGGCTGTTCTGGGGACCCGTGTAGCCCCCTGTCCTCATGGAGTTTCCGGGAACTGAAGAGGGGAGCGTCACAGCCGCGGAGGCCTTCAAGATGGGAAAATCCCAGCCGTTGCCGGTTACGTTCCAGTAAAGTTCATCGTGATCCTCGAAATAGCCCAGCTGTCGATCGGTGCGATAGATCAATTTGTAGGTGTACACACCCGGTTTCAGAAAGACATCGCTTTGCCCGGCGTATATACCTATCCCGTTGCTACGGTCTCTTGTGTGATAGGGTTCAGGTCGGCCGTCTCTTTCCACTCCCAGCAGAGTAAAATCAACTGACACCCGGTTCCCCGCCCGGTCTTTATATGTGGTGGGAAAGTCGCGATATATGCCGCGTTTGATGATGTTGCCTTCGGCACGGACCTGGATGGTCTCAGTCACCGTCATGGAAGCGTCCTGTGTGACAATAATATTACTGTGCCAATCGAGAATTTCCTCAACCGCGTAGGCCGGGCAAACCACGGTTGCCCATGCAGCCAGGACCAGACAGAAAAATGCAATCACCCGAAACTGGTTCATTAAAACTGAACCTTGGGCGCATCCCTTTCGGTGGCAAGCTCTATCTCGAAGTAATCGGCTGCGTTAAACCCGAAAGAGCTGGCGATGAAGTTGGAGGGGAAGGACTGGACAAGGATGTTCATGTCCCGGGCCGCACCGTTGTAGTAGCGCCGGGCGAACTGGATCTGTTCCTCTATCTCTGACAACTGTTCCTGCAGATCGAGAAAATTCTGGTTGGCCTTGAGATCCGGATAGGCCTCAGCCAGGGCAAATACCTGCCGCAGCATCCCTGTAAGGGCTGTCTCCAGGGGCGCTTTTTCCGCAGCAGTCTGGGCCTTACCGGCGGCGTTCCTGAGTTCGACCACCTTAGACAGGGTGCCTTCCTCATGTTTGGTGTACCCTTTCACAGTCTCAACCAGGTTGGGGATCAGATCGTATCGGCGCTTGAGCTGTACGTCGATGCCGCTCCACCCCTCGAGAACGAGGTTCCTGTTCTTAACCAGTTTGTTGAAAATGACCACCGCCCAAAGGGCGATGAGGACGATAACGCCCAGAAAAATCCATCCAGCCATGGTTCTCCCCTTTCCGAAGAATTACCGTGAGTTTATTCCGAAATTTTGAACGATTAATGGGCAAAAGGGAAGAGGGTATGGTTAACAAGTTTTTAGACTACGAATTAAATGACGCTTTTAAGAGGTCAATTAACTGAATAGACATCCTATGATTTGCGAATTATGATATCAATATAGTCATATTGGCCAACCCCGGCAACAAGGAAGCTATGAGGCTATAAAATGGAAGACCTGAAACTCTCTTACTCAGACACTCTTGCCAAAAAAAGAACAGCTATGGCCGTTCAGAGGACAGCCATGGCCCTGGAACGGTCCATAATGGCATGGCTGCGCACCTCCCTTTCCATGGTCGGTTTCGGTTTCACAATTTTCAAATTCCTTGCTTCCATGCAGGCGCAAGGGTTGACTGCGGATATGCGGGACACCGCCCCCCGCGATATCGGGCTTTTCCTGGTGACTCTGGGCGTGGCCGCCTCGTTCTTCGGTTCCTGGGAATACTGGAAAGGCCTGAAGGATCTGGGCAAAGAGCACGAGGGTGTTAAAATGAAATGGTTTCCCATCGTGGCGACCGGTTCCATGGGGGTTCTGGGGCTGCTGCTGATCGTCAGGATCATTCTTTAGAGCAACGAAAGGTAGAAATGCATCTGCAAAATATCGAGCCCCTGCTGTCTGCTCTCCTGTATTCGGCTATTTTCTATTTCGGGTCCAGGATACCCATGCCTCGGGAGGGGGAACGCTTTTACCGCCGGGTCATATCCCTTTCTGCCGGGGTCGGGGTGGCTTACGTGTTCCTGGGACTTTTGCCGGAGCTTAACGTCGCCCGGGAGATTCTTCTGGAATCTGCCGAGCCGCACACCATGCTCTTTGAACAGTACAGGGTCTACCTGGGGGCGCTGTCAGGCTTTATTGCCTTTTATGGTGTGCATCACCTGCTGGCACTCACTTCCAAAGGAACCATCGATGAGGGCGTGTGGCGGGCAGGGAACTGGCCTTTTCTTCTGTATGTGTCGGTTTTTTTTCTTTACGTCGGGCTTGTGACATACTTCAAGGTCAACTCCCTGGAGGAGGTCCACGGCTCCAGGGATTTTTACACCATAGCAATGGGGTTCCATCTTTTTCTCATCGATTATTCCTTAAGGCGTGAATACGGGGAACTATACTTAAAAAGAGTTAAAAATGTCCTCGCGGCGGCACCGCTGCTGGGCTGGATGGTTGGAATGTATGTCATTTTTCCAGTCACGGTGGTTATTCCGCTGGCCGGTGTTATCGCCGGGGGGATCATCATGAACACGATGCTCATGGAAATGCCCCGGGATACGCAGAGCCGGTTCCCCTATTTTCTCATGGGAGCGGTGCTTTTCAGCGCCGTGATCCTGGCCTTCCACTGATTTTTCAGGAGTGAATATTGGGCCTTTTTTCGGACCGAGATCCTGTTTTAACCGGAAACATCCCTTGCCGAAATTCCTTGTCGGGTTTCCGGTTGTGTAAATTCCCGGCTCGTTATCCGGATGGTCGCCCCCCCAGGGTTCTTCACCTCCGGCCCGGAAAGTCACTGGTGATCCATGGTACCTGAGCCGGCACAGACACTCCCTGCTTTTCACATAATGGCCAAACCGGTGGGTTCCAGGTGCAACCTGGACTGCGCGTACTGCTTTTACCTCAAGAAAGTATCCCTTTATCCGGACAGCTCCTTCAGGATGTCCGATGAGATGATGGAAGACTACATCCGTCAGACCATCGAGGCGCACCGCGTGCCCCAGGTCACCATCGCCTGGCAGGGGGGTGAACCGACGCTTATGGGCCTCGATTTCTTCCGCCGCGTTGTGGAGGTGGAGAAGAAGTACATCCGTCCCGGGATGCGGATCGAAAACACCCTGCAGACCAACGGTGTGCTCCTGGACGACGAGTGGTGCCGGTTCCTCCATGAGAACAGCTTCCTCATCGGGTTAAGCGTTGACGGCCCAAAACATCTGCACGATGTCTACCGCCGCGACAAGGGCGGCAAGGGGACCTTCGACAAGGTCCTGCGCGCGGCCCGGCTGCTCCAGAAGCACAAGGTGGAATTCAACATCCTGTGTACGGTCAACGCGGTCAACAGCCGGCACCCCCTGGAGGTCTACCGTTTTTTCAGGGACGAACTGGGTGCGAAATACCTGCAGTTCATCCCCATCGTCGAGCGCGATAACGACACCGGCAACCAGGAAGGCCTGCGTGTCACGGACCGCTCCGTGGAGCCGGAGCAGTGGGGCAACTTCCTCATCGAGATCTTCGACGAATGGGTCACCCGGGATGTGGGCACCATGTTCGTACTTTTCTTCGACGCCGTCCTGGCATCCTACGTGCGCGGCTACTCCACCATCTGCACCCTGCAGCCCACCTGCGGCCAGGGCATGGCCCTGGAGCACAACGGGGACGCCTACTCATGCGACCACTATGTCGAGCCGAAATACCGGCTGGGCAACATCAAGGACGATCCTGTGGGGGTGCTGGTGTCCTCACAAAAGCAGAAGACCTTCGGTCTGGATAAAACCGACACATTGCCGGCCTATTGCCGGGAGTGCGAGTACCTCTTTACCTGCCACGGCGAGTGCCCCAAGAACAGGGTGCTCACAACGCCGGACGGGGAGCCGGGGTTGAACTGGCTCTGCGAGGGGCTCAAGAAATTCTTTGCCCACACACAGCAGGAGATGCAGATCATGGCCCAGCTTCTCCAGCGCGGCCAGCCGGCGGACGGGATCATGCCCATCCTCGCCCGGGCCCGTAATCAGCAGCGCAGTAAGTTCAATGATGTCGGCCGTAACGATCCTTGCCCGTGCGGCAGCGGACTGAAGTTCAAAAAGTGTCACGGAAAGTAAAGGCGATCAGTCCTATCAGTTATCTAAATTGAAAAGGAGCAAAGGATAATGGCATAGAAGAAACTGATTGATCGCGGGGAACGCTTATTCTGGGGGGGTATTCCTGATCCATATACGCCGCCATTTTGAAGTTTTCCCTATTACTGAAGTGAACAAGCCACTTAATCGCTAAAAGGAGGAAATTATGAAAAATAGCATCACCACCCAGGTTCCCGGCCCGGCGTCGGGCACGCTCATGACCAAAGAATATGTCCAGATGGTCGGACAGATGGCCTACGTCTGGGGCTGGCCGCTGGT
>JALHUC010000491.1 GCA_022865845.1 bacterium
GGTGTCTAAAATGGACAGGCCCCAGGAGCTTTTCGGGGTGTCCTTCCCGTCAACATAATCGATCCCCAGAACGAAATAACCTTCGGGAGTGAGAGTTGCGGGATTGCCGAAAGCGCTCCATACGCCCGGGGGGCAGGCGATGACCGTCCCGCCCCTGCCAAGGGACTGGGCGTCCAGGCCGTTAGTCGGGAAGGAGGAGGGGTCGGCGCCGGCTGAGCCGGCAAGAAGGATCACGGCAGATATGATGGTCAAGGTACGCATTAAAGTTTTCATGCCCCTTTTGATATATGGGGAATGGGTAGGTGTCAAGGGGGCAGAACGCAGGACGCAGAATGTAGAATGTGGAATGTAGAAAGTAGAATGTAATACGTAGAGCAAAAAAATGTTTCCGACTCATATTTTGCCGTCATGTAATTACAAGCTTTTCTTCTGCGTTCTGCATTCTAAATTCTACATTCCACAAATCAGGTGCTTAAAATCAACCCACCAGATTTGTTGACACCTCCCCTTAAATACAGTATCAAAAAAAGTTATCTTTACGATGGGACTCATTGAGGTCTGTGATGAAGGAAAAAGAACTAAAAATCATAACTGAAAAACTGAAGGCCTGGAAAGAGGAATTGGTCCAGGAAGCCACCAGAACGGTGGACGGAATGACGACCGAAAAGGCGCAGTTTGCCGATCCTACCGACAGGGCTTCCATGGAGACCGATCGGAATTTCCTGCTTCGGATCCGTGACCGTGAGAGAAAACTCATCACCAAGATCGACAAGGCCATCGAGAGGGTTGAAGATGGTACCTTCGGCCTTTGTGATGAATGCGGGGAGGGTATCGAGTTCAAACGTCTCGAGGCCAGGCCTGTAGCCACTCTCTGTGTCGAATGCAAGACGAGGCAGGAGGAAGAGGAGAAGATACAGAAGAGCTGATGCACTGCCATGCTGGAACCTTCGCTTTAACTCCCGTCCCAAATCGTTTCTACCCTGATACCAGCCTTAAATTAGCAAGTTTCCCCAAATGCATAGCCGCCGCAGTAGAAGGCTGGTGAGAATTGCGGGTTAATTGTGCTGTGGGTCATAAGCGTTGCATCCTACGGCAACCAGTCATGGGGCATGGGGGAGAAATACGGGTAGACAACCGGCGGGGTGAAGGAGTAACTTTGACAGGGTCGCAAAAAGTCCATTATTGGCTTTTTGCTCCTCGGAAAGTGAAAAGTGTCATTTTCACTTTCCTTACAAATAAATGACTTACACCCGCAGTCATTGATTTGGGCGCCCATACGGGGCGCTTTGATGGACTTTTTGCGAGTCCATCAACTTTCAGCGTATGTTTGCCCACCATCAACCCCGTCGATCAGGCCCCTGCATGATGAAAGATCAGGACATGGGAACCAGAATCGTTCTTGCAGTAGACGATGAAGAGGGCATCCGTTTACTCTACAGCCTTCTGGGCGAGGAGTAGAGGTGAAAACCCCTTCGATCCCGCCTCGGGCAGGACTCAGGATCCCGAGCCTGCCGAGGGATAGAAGAAGCGCCAAACGACACCTTTGGGTTCCTCGACGACCCCCCCTTTCCCCATTTCCTGTTCTGAGCTTGTGTTTCGGCAGGCTCACCATCCTGAGCTTTGTCAAAGGACCGAAGGGCCCTTTACACTTCTTCCTGCTGCTGGGGTTGCTCCTCGCCAATCCCTCCTGTTCAGGACAAACCCAGCCATTCAAAGAGACTCGTTTCATGATGGGCACCCTTGTGGATGTGGTGGTCTATGCCGGCAAGGAGACTGCACCTGGTGCCGCCGGACAGGCTTTTGAAAGGATACTTCAAGTTGAAGCGGCGGCACATCCGTCCGAAGAGGGATCGCCGCTTTTTCAGGTTAGACAGGGAAAGGGAGCCCGGCTCGGGGGAGACCTTGCCCGGATCCTTGAAACGGCCATGCATGTCTCCAGGGCTGCATCGGGAGCCTTTGATCCCACCCTGGGTGAGGTGGTTCACCTATGGGGGTTTGGTCGCGACGATCCCCATCTTCCAGCCCCGAAGGAAATCCAGCAGGCCCTTGACGGCACTGGCTACAAACGGGTCCCTGTCGGGCAGTGTTGTCCGGAAAAACTGGATATATGGTTTGACCTGGGAGGTGTGGCCAAAGGGTACGCTGTTGACGCAGCGGTCAGTGTTTTTCAAGAGGCGGGAGTCAAGGCCGGCATCGTTAACGCGGGGGGCGACCTTCGCACATTCGGGGTGCGGCCTGGTCGGGGTTACTGGAAAATAGGCGTGCAGGATCCGGAAAACCCACAGGAACTGGCTGGGGTTCTCGAAGTAAAAGAGGCTGCGGTAGCCACCTCCGGTGATTACCAACGGTATTTCGAGGAAGGGGGAATCCGTTACCATCACATACTGGATCCTGCCACAGGTTATCCTGCCCACACCGGGCTGCGGGGGACAACGGTGATCGCCTCTGACTGCGCCACGGCTGACGCTTTGGCCACAGCCGTCTTCGTTTTGGGCCCTGAAAAGGGGCTTGATTTACTGGAAAAGTGGGATGGGGCGGAGGGGGTTCTCATCACCGAGGACGGGAAGATACTTACAACCTCGGGAATAGGGGAGGAGGGAATACGATTTGAAGAACGGTGATCGGTAATCGGTAATGAAATCCTTGACCTGGACCTAGACCTGGACCTGGACCTAGACCTGGTGCCTAGTAAGACCTTTCCAGGACCAGGACCAGGACTACGACCAGGTCTAAGATTATTCCAGACCCCAGACCCTAGACCCCAGACACTGATCTGTTCCCTTATCCTTAAATCGCTCTGACGTTCAGGGAACTGATCATCCCCTTGATTTTCCGTCTCATCTCACATAAGGTAAGGAAATGCTTGAGGAAACTGCCTCCGTCATTTCGTTAGATGGCGATCGTGCCACGGTGGCCCTGGTACGGTCAGACGCCTGCGGCGGCTGTGCGGCCAAAGACATGTGCCATCCATCGTCGGGGAAAATCATGAAGATGGAGGTCAAGAACGTGGCTGGCGCACACCCTGGCGACAAGGTGGTGGTATCTCTCCCGTCGAGCGAACTTCTCAAGGCATCTGCGACAGCTTATCTGATGCCGGCGGTGGCGGCGGTGGCTGGTGGCGCAGTGGGATGGTCCCGTTACGGTACCGATGGGGCGGCTATCGCAGGTACTGTCTGCGGATTGGCTCTCGCGACGCTTTATTTGTTCTGGCAGGGCAGGAAAAACCGGGATTCGATCCCCTACATCTCAAGGGTTCTTTAGATCAGGAGGAAGTCCGGATGAGCCTAATCAACAATGAAAAGGACGCTAAACGGCTGGCCCGGACCATCATGTCCGACATCGCTCTCTATAATCAGGACAAGATCCGCCACAGCATCAAGAACGACTCGCTGTTCGTAGATATGGCTGACCAGTTGGAAGAGGGCCGCAAACTCTACAACGCCAGGGTAGATCCCGCTTTGCCGGGGCGATGGATCCCGTATAACAGGGCCATCGTCGATGTGCTGGTCAAGCAGTTCGGGGATACCGACTCGGATATCTGGTAGACCTCCCCATGGGGAGTACCCACCTTAC
>JALHUC010000492.1 GCA_022865845.1 bacterium
CGCCATCGGGGGGAAGAGGTGAACGCTGTGTTCCGGGATTTCACGGAACGCGACCGAAACCTTTTAGACCGGGCGTTCCTCAGATATTATTACAAGGCTAGGCGGTTCGCTATTCAGCCCAGAGCAATGTTGGGGGCAATGGAAAACAGGCTGTGGCGCCTCCTGCACAAGGGAATAGATTGAACCTTTCCCACCGCCATCTCTTACCAAGGATAACTTCGACTCTGGTAAAATACAACCGGACTCAAGGCAGGATCTCCAGAAGGACCGTCCGCCTGTCCTCGTCATCGTACACCGCGATGGTCCTCAGGATGTGCGCGTATTGATCCGGATCTTGCAGGAGCGGCTCGAACTGCGGTCGCATTCGCGGCACATAGTCCCAGGACACGATCCAGTAATGGACGCCCCGCATGCGCCCGAATTCCACAACCCTCTCAATGGAATCGTAGGGTACTACAGCCCTCCAGGCTCCACTGAAAAAAGCCCGGGGGGGCATCCTGTCGAACATGTAGGACCCTGGTCTCCGGCCCTATACTCTCAACCCTCAGCTACCTGAGTATGATCTCCTCAAAATCGCTCTGCGGCCGATACCCTGCCGCCCTTTCCTGTGCCTCTGCCAGTTCGCTTTGGGCCCATGTTATCCGGCCAGGATCCAGTTTTGACAACCAGGATATCCTGGTCCGGTGGGCTTGAAGGTAGTTGGGTTCTTTACGCAGGGCATTATCCAACAGATCCAGAGCCCTTTCACGCTGTCCGAGGTCCCAATACACCTCAGCCATGTTCAGCAAGATGAGCGCGTTGTGCGGTTCAATAAGCGAAGCCTCCTTCAATTTCCCGGCAGCCGCGGCGAGTGCCTCGGCAGCCTTCATTTCACCCTGCCTGGCCGCTTTGATGTAGATGGCAGCTTGAAGTCTGGGGGGCACGGTGTCCAGACGGTTGAGGCTCTGGGCCCTGAGAGTGGCGGCCAAAACCCGGCTCAACTCCTGCTCATCGGTGTCCTGGTCGCTCATCATCAGGCGGATCCGCGCCAGGTCCCTCGACGCGCCGGGGAGAAGGGGATTTATAAGTGTGGCAGCCTTCGTCGTCCTCAACGCACCCGGCAGGTCGACGTCCATGAGTCTCTTGCCCTTGAACCAGAAGGCTCTCGATGCCAGATCCAGGTTGAGCCAGAGAGCAAAGCAAAGGATCACCACACCTGTGGCGACAGGAATAAAACGCCTTGGTCCGTTGCCAGGCTCTACCGTTCGATCAGTTTCGGGGGTTATCTGTGCGAGACACCAGGACATGAGCACCATGAGGGAAAACACCTCAGTGATATCGTGGAAAAGGGCCTGGTAAAGGATGATACCCACCGCCAGGGCCGGTCCCGGTCTGCCTAGCTTGATCGAATGGAGCATCATTCGCAGCGTAATGAAAAGAAACAGGCCCAAGCCGATCACACCGATGACACCCCCCTCGGCCCAGCTCCTCAGGTATTCGTTGTGGGGTTTTCTGGCGATCCGGCCGTAGCGCACTGGCAGTTCCTCAGTGGGAAATGCGTAAACAGGGGCGTATTCGTAAAAAAGGTTGGGGCCCACACCGATCAAAGGGTGGTCCGCACCCATCCGGAGGGACGATTCCCATATCAGGAGCCTGGAAAAGGCGTGTGGGTCGGCCTTGTAGCCTTCGGTGACCCGGTGCCGGATCGTGTTGGGAAGAAGGATGATCATGGCAATCACCAGTATCGCCACCCAGCGCATGCGCCCTCTCCTGAAGATGAGATAAGCCGCCCACAGCAGGATCATCCCCAGCCCGCCCGATCGCGATCCGATGAGCATGAGGCCGACGGAACCGAGCATCGCCGCCGACAACATAATAGCCGTTTCCCATTTCCGCTCTCGGGACGGCATGAGCGATCCCAGGGCCATGGCCAGACAGACCAGGAGAACGGTCGCTGTATAGTTGGGGTTGAGGAAAGGACCAGCAGGGGGACGCATCCCCAGGACCAGTGCCTGGACCGCGACCCAAGTCACCAGGATGCCGGTCCTCACCAACACCATGGCCACAACGGCCATCTTCCTTAACCGCGACCAGAGAAGGTAGTAAAATACCGCCGCAAGGGCCAGGTGGACCAGGAACAGGAAGCTGCTGTAGGGTATTGGAGTGCGGACGAGATGGATGAGGGAGAGGCCCAACACCATGGCAAGCGGGATCCAGACAGGGGCCTCAGGAATCTGGACACTTCCTCTGATCGATCCTTCCCGTATTACAGCCAGGAGCACACCCGCGACAAGAAGGACAAAGGGGCCCAGGAGCCACGGTACTTCACCCCAACTGATGAAGGGGATGAGAAACACAGCGGCGATCAGAACGACATCAACTGTCCTCAAGGACTTTTCTGGCGGGAATGCGGTGGATTTTGCCAACGGCTGGGCCGCCCCGGTCATAGATCCATTCTCGAAAGGATCTCATCGGCAAGATCCCGGGCCTGTGGATCGAACATTGACAGACGCCGCACCTCTTCAAGGAGCCTGTAGCTCTGGCCGGCATCTCCCAGGTTAAGGTACGCCCTCGCAAGATCGATCCTGATTCTCGGCGAGGTTTTATATCTCAAAAGAGCCGTTTCCAGTGGAGGGATGGAGTCTTGCCATTTTCCAGCCGCCTGCGCCGCACGCCCCATTTCCCAGGATGGATATGGACTGGCCCGCATGAGGGAGTCTGCCTTCCGGAAGAGTTCATTGGCCAGATCCGTCTCACCTGCAGCATATCGGGCACGACCTTCATCGAGGGCGAACCTCCCGTTCATGGGAAGCATGGCCCTTGCGTCTTTGTAAAGGTAAGCTCCCGCCTCAAACTCACTTTCCGCTACGGCCTTGCCGGCGCGAAAAGCGAGGGATTCACCCTGGAAAAAAACGAACACGGGCAGGACCATAACCAGGGCTACCGCACCCATTGTAAGAGTGAAACCGTTATGGAATTCTGCTTTCCCGGTAATGGCACTCTTATCGTTAGCCACAGCCAATCCCAGGGCGGCCCCGAGGACACACCATCCAAATAGCGCTGTCTCGGGTACAAAAAAATCCATGTCAAGCAGGCTATGTCCTAAAAAGGCCATGCTCCCGAAAACAAAGCCCGCGTATCCCTGAGGAACCATCCGAACGCCCTTGACCCTGAAGAAGCCTACAATAGATTTAAGCCACATGGACAAGAAAGCAACCAATAATAATAGCCCAGGCAGTCCCCAGGAGACCCAGGTCCGCACCAGAAAATTGTGAGGGTCAGCCACAGGCCTTACTCCCTCGGCCACAAAACCCATGAGAGCTCCTGGACTGGATCCTGAACCCCAACCCAGAACCGGGTGGGTAAGCGCCATTCGGATTCCTGCGGCCATGTACCCACCCCGCTGGAGAATTGAATTTTCCGGACCAAACAGGAAATTTTCCCCTCGAATGGCCAGAAGTCCAGCCGCTATCAGGACGATAACCGCACCGGCAAGAGCCATCTCCCTGAGCTTAAACTTTCGCCGCACTAAAAGAACGCCCCCCGCCATGACCGCAGCAACCATGCTCCCACCGATGGATCCGGTAAGAACAAGGACCGCGCCCTGCGCGACCGTCAGAAAAGTGAAAAAAAGAAAGCGTCTCTTGTCGGAGGCGGTCAGGAGTAGATCCAGGGTTAAACAAACCCCAATGGCCAGAAATCCGGCCAACATATTTGGGTTGAGAAAACCAGCGAACACCCTGTTCTGGGTAATGACCAGGGCCAAGTCGACCACATCCTCGCCCGAAGTCTCCAAATGTCGAAGCGTTTCACGGATTTCCCCTAAGCCAAATACCCGCTGGTAAAAAGCGCTTGCAAGAACAGGGGTCACAATTAAACCAAGGACAGGGACCGATCCGATCTCAAATTCCTTCTCTTTACGTATGAGCTGAAAAGTCATAAAAAAAACAGTAAGGTTTCCAAAAAGAGCAATTATCTCCCTCACTCCCTGCCCCGGGTCGGGCGCCCAGAAAAGAGTGATAAGAGACCAGAGCAGGAGGCTCCAGGGCAGAAGCAATACCGGAAAATACCCTTCAGGAATATCTTTGGTCGCTAACGAAGAAAGCAAAAGCAGGGCAAGCCCCACAAGGACCGGGACCAGAAGAAGCCCCTGAGCAAAGGGGTAGGCACCACCCGCCATATGGGGTCTTAATACCAGCACGAATATAAGAAGTAAAACCGGAACACCTCGTCCTTTTACCATGACAAAACCCCTGAAAAAAAGGAAGGCGGCGGTATATACCGTCGCCTTCCTTCAATTTACTCTCACGCTACCCGAAGGTTATTAGTGGGGATAGGCGTTGGGCGTGATACCCGAGGGGGATCCGAAAATATCATCCGTGGCTCTGTCGTTCGCCTTCACTGAAATACCGAAGCTCGTGCCATCAACGCTGGAATACAAGAAGGAACCGAGCAACCACTTTGCGTCAACCTCGAGAGCAGGCAGGTTGGCCTCAGGGAGCAGGGCTTTGATCTGCGTAAAATTCATGTCATTGGCGGGATACCTGTTGGTATCGGAGTCGGCAGCGTAGGAGGCCAGCACCGAGCGCAGGACGTCCACGTTGGCCTTGGCAGTACCGAAGATCGCCTTGTCCTTCAGGTCAAGGAAGTTGGGGATGGCAATGGCTGCCAGGATACCGATGATCGCGACAACGATCATCAGCTCGATCAGGGTAAAACCTTTTTCGCCTTTTCTCATTTTCATCAACATTTTCTTCTCCTCCATTTTCAATGGTTTGTTGGATAAATGTTTTCTTGACCCGATATTTTGCATAGCCCGTGCCAAATGATAAAAAGTGACAAATTAATTTTTTATAAGGATAAATTGCTGAAAAGATTCAGTTTTTTTTCATACTAAAAAAACCCGGCCATCTCTGCCGGGTTTGTTTAGTGACAAAAAACGTCAGCAAGGTGTCCTCTTACGTCTCTTCATCGACCCAACCGAACTTCTTGAGACGGTAGCGCAGCGACCGGAAGGATACTCCAAGGACCTCAGCGGCCTTTGTCCTGTTTCCCCCTGTCTGATGGATCGCTGATTCAATGAGCCGCCTCTCGTAATC
>JALHUC010000493.1 GCA_022865845.1 bacterium
CAGGGCTATCGCAATGATCGTCGTATCCGTCCTGTCGTGCCTGTTGGTCGGGATCCTGGCCTGGTACGCCTGGCCCATGTGGTGGGACGCGGTCAAGATCAACGAGCACTCCGAATCCCTGTGGGGACCCCCCATGTGGATCCCCTATTTCTTTCTTCCCTTCGGGATGACACTCCTTTTTTTTCAGTATCTCGTTTACATCGGCGAAAAGATCGCCGCCCTCAGAAGGGGTGACATTGCAGAAAAAATAGAGCGGGCCGAGCTCAAGGGAGTGGACATTGTGGCGGCCGACCCGGCGGCTTTGACTGGCGAGGTGGATCCCGGTGAATGAGCATCTCCTCGCGCTGCTCTTTTTCGGCAGCGCCTTCGTCGTCCTTATGTTGGGAGTACCGATATGGGCGGGACTGGCGGGGGTCTCTATCGTCTTCATCCTCATCTTCTCCCCCCACACGCTGGTCATAATCCCCTACGTCCTCTTCGGCAGCATGAACAGCTTCGCACTTCTCGCAATTCCTCTGTTCATCTTTGTCAGCGCTCCCATCGCTGCTTCGGATGCCAGCAAGGACCTGTACGAAACCCTTCACAAGTGGCTTCAAAGGGTTCCCGGGGGGCTTGGCATAGCCAACATGGTGGGGTGCGGCATTTTCGCGGCCCTGTGCGGATCGAGCCCGGCAACCGCGGCGGCTATGGGAAACGTGGGGATTCCCGAAATGAGGAGGAGGGGCTACTCTCCCGCACTGAGCACCGGTCTCATCGCCCACGCGGGCACATTCGGCATCCTCATCCCCCCGAGCATCACCATGATCCTTTACGGGGTCGCCACCGAGACCTCCATTGGAAAATGTTTCATCGCCGGCATCATCCCTGGGTTGCTGCTCGTTTTTCTGAGCTGCCTGTGGGTGGGAGCAGTTCTTTTCTACAGAAAGTTCGTCCCGGCGAAGCCTGGCTCCATATATTACATTCACGAACAGGTCGACGACCGCCACTACAGCTGGCGGGAAAAGTTCAGTTCACTCTGGAAAGTCCTGCCTTTTGTGCTGATTATCATAGGCATTATGGGCTCACTGTACGGAGGCTGGGCTACGCCGAGCGAGGCGGCGGGTCTGGGTGCCGTTTTATCCCTTCTGTTCGTCATTACGATTTACAAGGTGTACCAGCCGAAAAAGCTGTGGGCGATCCTCCTCAAAACCCTTAACGAGAGCAGCATGATCCTGATGATAATGGCGGCCGCCCTGCTGTTCTCCTACGTTTCGTCGGATCTTTATGCCACCCAGGCGCTGGGGGAACTGATCTTCAAACTTCCCATGGGCAAATGGGGAATTCTCCTTTTCATCAACCTCCTGCTGCTCCTCCTGGGCTGTTTCATCCCTCCGGCTGCCGTCATCCTCATGGTAGCTCCCATGCTGCTTCCAGTGATAAAGGGGCTGGGGTTCGATCCTGTCTGGTTCGCGGTCATCATGACGATCAACCTTGAGATCGGACTGGTGACACCTCCGGTAGGTCTGAACCTTTACATCGTAAAGAACATCGCCCCGGACGTCCCCATGTCCCAGGTCCTTTTGGGTGTTTTCCCTTTTATTCTGATAGACATAGTGCTTATAATCCTGGTCAGCCTCTTCCCGGAATTGGCGCTGTGGCTGCCAAACAAGATGATAGGCTAGGACCTTCACTCGACAGGAGGGTTACATGACAAGTGACTCCCTGAACCGGTGCTTCGGGAGGAGCTTTTCCGGCCAAAGCGGAAAAATAGCGATCAGTTTCTACAGAGGGGATGC
>JALHUC010000051.1 GCA_022865845.1 bacterium
AGCCTGTCTGGGAAAGCATTCGGGAGGCTTCCTCCCCAGTGGCTACATCCCCGCTGCCAATGACCGGAACACCCACCGCCTCAACAAGTTCCCTGATGGCATCCCAGCGGGCCTCTCCTGTAAAACCCTGAACTCGTGTCCGGGGATGCAGGATAAGGGCAGCGGCACCTTCATCCTCCAGCGCTTTTCCCAGTTCGAGGTAGTTTTTCTCGTCCTCAGACCAGCCCAGTCGAAACTTCACTGTGACGGGAACCCGCACCGCGCGGACAACCTTTGCCAAAATGCTCCTTGCTAGGCCCGGTTCCCTCATGAGCTGAACGCCGCTGCCGCTTTTGAGGATCTTCTTCACCGGGCATCCCATATTGATGTCCACAATATCGGCGCCACGGTCCTCAAGAAAACGGGCTGCCTCAGCCATTTCATCCGGGTCACGTCCAAAGACCTGGGCCGCCACCGGATGTTCCTCCGGGTGAAATACGGCCATGTCCCTTGTTCGCTGATCCCTGAAGTGATAGGCCCTGGAGCTTATCATTTCAGCCCACACCACACCCGCGCCTCCCTTACGGCATACGAGGCGAAAGGGCAGGTTAGTTATTCCCGCGAGCGGGGCCAGGATCAACGGTCTTTCGATCCTGATATTTCCAATTGTCATTGGTTTCATTTTGTCATTTTCTGCTTCCGGATAGAAAGACCGTTGATCCCGGGTATCGGTGTATCGGAGTGTCGGTGAGTCGGGGAAAGGGCATAACATTTGCACCAAACATCAATATATCCAATTAGAAAATAATATCTGTTTAAGGAGTCTTATTTTGGGGAAAATGATTACGTCATACCGTGAGCTGAGAGTTTACAGGAATGCAAAAGAGGGCGCTATGGTCATTTTCAGGATAACTGAGAATTTCCCAACTTGCGAAAAATATTCAATGGTTGATCAGATGAGGCGCTCATCCCGCTCCGTTTGTACCAATATCGCTGAAGGTTGGAGAAAAAGACGATACAGGGCTGCCTTTATCGCCAAACTCAGTGATGCTGAAAGTGAAGCATGCGAGACCCAAGTTTGGCTGGATTTTGCTCTAAGCTGCGGTTACCTCGATAAGGAGACAACAAGTGCTCTTGAACAGACTTACGAGAAGATCATGGGGCAAATAGTCCTGATGATTGAAAGAGCCGACCAATGGCTCATCAAGGAGTCACCACGCTCCGATGGCTAAAGTAATGCCATAAAGATTTTTCACCGATACCCCGTTACCCCGATACTCCGACACAAGGATCTGGTCTATAGCTGATTTCCCTCGCCGATACTCCATTACACCGACACCCCGATACATGCGCCTGAAGCATTCGGTCGATTTCCTTCTCCGTTACCCCGTTACGCCGACACCCCGATTCGTGTTCGGAAAATATACTATTTGGGCATATCTTCCGAACACACCAAGGGCCGGTCCCGGAGATAGTCAAAGTCATCATCCTGATTTTCCGTGTGGCAATCCAGGCACTGAGGAGCAGCCGGGAGGTGGAGAAGGCTGTACATGTCCGGTGATCCAACGTGGAGGGAACCAACACCGTGGCAGGCTTCACACTGGACACCGCGAAGGTCCTCCCTCGGTACCTTGGGCCAGTAGCCGGTGCGCCGCTCGTACCCTGTAACGTGGCAGGGAATACAATCGGGGTCTGCCCCGGCATCTTTAGGCGCGAGTGAATCGAAGGCTCTGGAATGGTCTGTAG
>JALHUC010000494.1 GCA_022865845.1 bacterium
ATCCATGAAGTATCTTGAAAACAGCCTCGAAAAGGCGGGTTACCAGGTCTACAATCTCGGGTACCCGAGCACAGATGTGTCCATTGAAGCCGCGGCAGCAGCCATCCGCGAAAAGGTGGACGCTTTGGGTGAGGGCCATCGTATCAATTTCGTGGGCCACAGCATGGGAAACCTGGTCATCCGGATTGTGCTTGGGAAGGATCTCCCCGGGTTGGGCAGGGTCGTCATGATCGCTCCACCGAACCAGGGCTCATTCATGGCGGAGCGCCTGGAGCACCTGGGTATCTACAGGTGGATCTTCGGGCCGGCCGGCCAGGAGCTGCCTGCTGATAACAGGGCATTTTTTGAGAGCCTGCCCATCCCGGACTGCGAATTCGGGATCATTGCGGGCGGGCGGGGGACGGAGGGCGGCTACAACCCCCTTCTCGAAGGGGACGATGACGGGACCGTTCGTGTGGAGGAGACGAAACTACCAGGAGCTGCCGATTTCACCCTGGTGAACAATACCCATACGCTCATACTCTTCGCCCCGGAGACAGTTCAGCAGACGATATCGTTTCTTAAAACGGGCCGTTTTAAGAAACAGAAGGAGGAATGAGGAAGGAAGAAGGAGGAATAGAACAATACCAAACACATGTTACACGGTTACGCTTTTTCTTCACCCTCCCTCCTTCATCCTCCATCCTTCCGGTATATACATTTACTCACTTCCTCGAACCTCGCTCCTTCCGGCATCGTCTCTGTCCTGCCTATGACCAGATACCCCCCTGCCACCAGGCATTCATGGATCCGGCCCAGGACTTTGCGCTGAACCTCATCGGTGTTGTAGGTGAGGATGGAATTCCTCAGGAGTATTACATTAAATCGTCCCGGCGGGTCCATGGTGACAAGGTCGTGCTGACAGATCTCCACGAGGTTACGAACCTCTTCGTCCAGGATCCAAAGCCCATCCTTTTCCTGGAACCAGCGATCCAGCAGGTGCCGGGGCACCTCCCGAACTGATCCCCACTTGTATGTCGTCTTTCGGGCACGTTTCAGGGAGCTTGTGTCTGTATCTGTCCCGAGGATTGTATGCGGATGATCCAGGTGCCCTGATCTGCTCAGGTCGTCCAGGAGCATGGCCATGGAGAAGGGTTCCTCCCCTCCCGCGCACCCGGCGGACCAGACCCTCAGAGCCTTATTCTTCTCCAGACTGTCCGCGGCCTTCGGGATCAGTGTTCCCAGTTCCCCCCAGAGCCAGGGGTTCCGGAAGAAACGGGTGATGGTGAGCCTGAGGAGAGAGTCCAATATGGTACGTTCAGCTTGATCCCGGATGACGAGCTGGGTGTATTTATCCAGTTCGTGGATCCGGAGAAACTCCATACGTGACCGTATGCGGCGTCGAAAGTTGCGTTTGTCAAAGCGCCTCCATCGATACCCCATTCCTGGAAGAACCGCCCTGAGAAAAGTCTGAAATTCGTCGGAATACACCTTTGTAATCACTTTCATAAAAAAAGTTGTTTTTGGA
>JALHUC010000495.1 GCA_022865845.1 bacterium
CGACCGGGTACTGGCCGGGATCTCCGACAGCATAGATATCCTTCTCAACGTTACTCCCGTGAACGCGGATTCAAGCTTCAGGGAGTTCCAGAAGACCCGCTTCGAGATAAAACCCCAGCTGCACTACCGCCCGCTACCGGTCGATCCCATAAGCTTGAAAATAGACTTGTACAAGGCACCGGTAACCCGTATCGAGGACCCCGCCCTGGCCCAGCTGTTCAGAGAACAGCTTGAGGACATGGACCGACAGATCGATATGCTGCGGGACCGCAACACCCCGCGTTTCCTTTGCTCCTCGATACAGGTTTACGGGAAGGTGGACGACGACCTGCTGGAACTTGCGGAAGGGATCCTCCGGCACCTTCCGTCGAGGCGCAGGAACAACACCGAAGCATCCGTATACGCCCAGACCTTCGCCGCTCTGGCCAGGACCGAGATTGAAGGGTACCGAAAGCTTCATCCTGGGCTCAAGTCCACTGTGCAGGTACGCGACGATATCGTCGGGCTCCTCGTCTCCCGGGGGAACCTCCTGGTAAGCAGCTCGACGAAGCTCTCCCCGGGCAGGGTGAAGGCCCTGCTCAACCACGAGATCGGGACCCACGTCCTGACCTACGCCAACGGACGTGCTCAGCCTTTCCAGCAGCTGTATTCGGGCCTGGCGGGCTACGAGGCCCTCCAGGAGGGGGTGGCCGTCCTGAGCGAATACCTGGTAGGGGAACTGCGCGCCTCCAGGATGAGGCTTCTGGCCGCACGGGTGATCGCGGTGCGGAACATGCTTGACGGCATGGATTTCGTAGGAAACTTCCAAGAGTTGACCAATAAGTACCATTTCACCCAGCGCACCGCCTACGGCATCATCCTGAGAACCTATCGCGGGGGAGGTCTTACAAAGGACGCGGTGTACCTCCGGGGACTTCGGGATGTTTTTGAATACCTGCAGAAGGGAGGTACACTGGAACCGCTGTACATCGGAAAAGTGAGCCTGTCCCACCTCCCGGTCATCCGTGAACTGCAGTGGAGAAAGGTCCTCAAGCCTCCCCCCCTCCTGCCCCGCTTCCTGGGCGAGAAGGAGCCGCAGGAAAGGCTTGCGGACATCAGAGGCGGTCTGGCACTATTGGATATAGTTAAAAACATGCGGAGGAAATAACGACATGAAGATCGGTTTTATTGTCAACGATATAAATTCGGAAGAAGCTACCTACACAACCACGAGGCTGTCCATGGAAGCGATCAACCAGGGGCACGAGGCATGGACGATGGGGGTCGGGGACCTTGCCTACGACCAGGATGAGAACATTCGCGCCCGGGCCCGGACAGTGCCCAAAAAGCGCTATAAGTCCCATGAATTATATCTGGCGGACCTCAAGGGGAAAAAAGCGGTGCGCGAGCGCATCACCCTGGACGAGCTCGACGTCCTGATGCTCAGAAACGTCCCTTCGGATGACATAGGCACCAGGTCCTGGGCCACCGGCATCGCCATCGAGTTCGGCCGTATCGTCATGAGACACGGCGTGATCGTGGTAAACGACCCCAACGGCCTGGCCAAGGCCGCCAGCAAGATGTATTTTCAGCTGTTCCCCGAGGAGGTCAGACCGCGGACCCTCATCACGCGCGACCGCGAGGAGATCAAGGCCTTCGCGAGGGAGGAGGGCGCCATCGTTTTAAAGCCGGTCATGGGCTCGGGTGGCGCAAGCGTCTTTCTGGTCCGCAAGGAGGATTTCCCCAACCTCAACCAGATGATCGACGCAGTGAGCAGGGACGGGTATGTCGTAGCCCAGGAGTACCTTCCCGCAGCTACAGATGGCGACACCAGGTTGTTCATGATGAATGGCCGCCCGCTGCAGGTCAAAGGGAAGTACTGCGCTTTCAGGAGGGTGCGCACAGGCGAGGATATGCGCTCGAACATCCACGCCGGCGGTAAACTCCGCGCGGCCGAGGTGACCGACGACATGCTGCGCATCGCCGAGATCGTCCGCCCCAAGCTGGTCCAGGACGGGATGTTCCTCGTGGGTCTTGACATCGTGGGTGATAAATTGATGGAGATCAACCTCTTCAGCCCGGGGGGGGTCGGGAGCGCCCAGAAGTTCACCAAGGTCAACTTTTCCAGGTATATCATCAAGGCCCTGGAGCGAAAAGTTCTCTACATGGAGTATTACGGAAGAAATTTCGATAACGTGGACATGAACACACTGTAGTTCTATCCGTGAACCATGAACCGCCTTTCCTTGACTTGCGTCAATGATTTTCTGACATAGCTCGAATATTCTCTTTACATGGGAAAATACCGACCCCATGCCTGTGAACCGCGGGCCGTCCCCTCCCCCAAGTATCGGCCTGCGGTTCTCAATAGGGAGAGGAGGCTGCAATGGCCTCCTCACACCTTTAATAGGGTCGCAAAAAGTCCATGAGTGGCTTTTTGCTCAACGGAAAGCGAAAAGTGTCATTTCCGCTTTCCTCACAAATCAATGACTTACATCCCCAGCCATTGATTTGGGCGCCCCCCCACGGGGCGCAGGGAGGAAAAGATGACCCAACTGTCCCTGGAAGAACGCATTGTGACCCTTCTTGAAGCTGAACGGGCAGGCGTCATCGCCGCCAGAGGGTTACTTTCATTGGCCACAGATTCCGCTGAAAAAGATCTCATGGCTCTGGTCCTTGATGGAGAACGGGAAAGCTGTCAGATCCTCGGGCGGACCCTCCTGAAGATGGGAACCAGAGGCAGCGGCCAGGTGGGAGATTTCGCTCAAAAGGTCATGGCTCTCGAAGTTCCGGAGGAGCGTCTCAGGCTCCTTATCAAGGGACAGGAGTGGGTCGTTCGCAAGATCGACGAAGCCATTCAAACAAGACCCGGTAAGGAGATCGTCCTGCCTCTTACCGAGATCCGGTACGCCCACGATATAAATATAGGCAAGTGCAGGGAATATTTGGAATAAGTGCAGGAGTGCAGGAAGTGCATGAGTACCTGCACCGCTGTCCCGCCTGGAGTGCGGGTGCACTGCTGCACTAGTGCACTACATCAAAGGTCAGATACAGGTCAAGCGTCGTTTCCACTTCCCGCCTTCCACTCGTTAGCCGTTACCGAAATTGTATCCCCTCTTGACCCTTTTGTGACATTCTTCCCTCATTTATGGTTAAATACAGAGCAAAGTATTCAGGAATGAACCAGTTCATCGGGAAGACATTTTCCACCTGACCAGGGAGAACGGCCATGTCCAATGCGACCGAAGGCAGCAGCGCAGCCAAACCAGAACCACCAATGGGCTTTCTTGAAAAGTTGTATCTGGACAGATTCGACAAAGCC
>JALHUC010000496.1 GCA_022865845.1 bacterium
AGGGATTGGAAGACCTGGTGCCCTTCGATGCTGGGGAGTACGCGAAAGGGTTGATAGGGGAATAATAGGTAGCACGCAGGACACAGAACGCAGAACGCAGTAGGGTAAAGGGCCCGAGATAAGAATGCAGAATGTAGAAGAAAATATGCGTTTGTATAAACACTAACAAAACATATAGTTATGTCATATATGTTAAAGTGTTATGTTAGTATTTGGAAAAGTGATTACGAAGGGTTTTTTCCCATGTAAAACTTATGAGGAAGACATTTGCAGCCCTTGATTTACTGGAATTGATCTAGCAAATTAGTAACCACAATGACCAATCACCAATTACGAACCACTAATCACAACTCTTCCCGGGTGCCAGTCACAAATCACGGTTTTTACTCTACACTCTACACTTAAGCCGACACTAATACCGTCCCTGGATTCTGGATATTCCCACTAGAAACTAGACCTAGACACTAGACCCTGCCTTTTTGCTATACTATCCCTTATGGTACGGAGGGTTTTTCGAAAAAGCCTGGCAAAAGTGCGCGGTGTGCATATGCACCAGCACGTCTACCTTTCCATAGTGGCCATTATCATCGGCATCCTGGGAGGTTACGGAGCCCTTCTCTTCCGCTATGCCATAAAAGCGACCCAGTACATTTTTTACCAGAACACTGGCGATTTCCTGACCTTCGCCAATACTCTGCCCTTTTATCTCAAAATAGCCCTGCCGGCCCTGGGCGGGCTTATCGTGGGGCCCCTGGTCTATTTCGGGGCACGGGAGGCCAAGGGACATGGGGTGCCTGTGGTGATGGAGGCTGTTGCCCTCAGGGATGGGCACATCCGTCCCAGGGTGGCACTCGTGACGATCCTTGCTTCCGGGATCACCATCGGCTCGGGAGGTTCTGTAGGCCGGGAAGGCCCCATCGTCCAGATCGGTTCCTCCATCGGTTCAACTATCGGTCAGTTATTGAAAGCACCCCCGCTCAGGCAGAGAACTCTGGTCGGATGCGGCGCTGCAGCGGGTTTAGCGGCCACCTTCAACGCTCCTATCGCCGGGGCGCTTTTCGCGGCGGAGGTCATCCTGGGTGAGTTCGGTCTGGCCACTTTTTCCCCGGTGGTCCTCTCTTCCGTTACCGCAACGACGATCTCGCGGCACTACTTCGGTGATTTCCCTGCTTTTATCATCCCGACATACAAACTGGTCTCTCTGTGGGAGTTTCTTTTCTACCCCGTGCTGGGCGTCATCGTCGGGCTTGTGTCGCTCCTGTTCATCCTGACGGTCAACAAAAGCGAAGATCTGTTTGATGCCCTGAAGATGCCCGAGTATCTCAAACCTGCCCTGGGCGGACTCATGCTGGGGTGTATGCTTATCGTCTGGCCCAACGTCTTCGGCGTGGGCTATGGTAGCATCAACCTTTCCCTCACGAACCAGCTTCCCTTTATAATTCTGCTGACTCTTGTTTTCGTCAAGATCCTGGCCACATCCATCACTGTCGGCAGCGGCGGCTCCGGGGGGATCTTCGCGCCCTCTCTCTTCATAGGGGCCATGACCGGCGGTTTTTTCGGCTGGACAGTCCACGAGTTCTTTCCACTGATCACAGCCGATTCCGGAGCCTACGCCATGGTGGCCATGGGCGCTCTGGTGGCCGGCACAACCCACGCGCCCATAACGGCCATGATCATCATTTTCGAGCTCACCTCTACATACGAGATCATCCTGCCCCTGATGATCACCTGCATGCTGAGTACCCTCATCACGACCTCCCTGAAGCGTGATTCCATCTATACCAGCAAGCTGGCCAGGAAAGGTATTGAGATCACCCAGGGTTGGGAGCAGAGCGTCCTGCGATCCCTCAAGGTAAGGGATGTCGCAAGGGATCATGTCGTTACCGTACCGGAGGATATGTACCTGGTTGATATCGTCGAAATGCTGAAGACGGAAAATGTGTCCTACCTGCACATGGTCGGGAAAGACGGAAGGCTGAGCGGCATCATTTCCTTCACCGATATACGGTCAGCGCTTCAGGAAAAGGGGTTGGAATATCTGGTCATTGCAAGGGATGTGGCCACAACCAATGTCATTACGATCACCCCTTCAGACAATATTCAGGACGCCCTTTATAAGATGGGCAGGAACGGGATATCCCATCTGCCGGTGGTGGAGGAGGATGACCGCGAGAAAGTCATCGGCACTTTGAACAAGAAGGATGTTATGGATGTCTATAACAGGGCTGTTATAAACAGGGAGGAAATGTAGTAAATAGAGGTTTAGCAAAAACTGGAGGGGGCGAGGGGGAGAAGAACGACTTGGCGACTGACCGACCTGGCGAAAAGACCGTGATTTGTAATTCGTGATTCGTAACCCGGAACCCGGAACCTTGAACTCCGACCGCCACTCTTCTCTATTCGCTCTTTATTGAAATATTTTCCCGCATTTGGACACGAGAACGGCGCCCATGATGAGGAAGCAGATCACGTAAAGAGAGCATCCCACCGCTTCAAGGGCCTTTCTTTTTCCAGTGTTTTTTTCCTTCTCTTTCATGGCGATGACATCCTAAC
>JALHUC010000497.1 GCA_022865845.1 bacterium
ATAAGTACGGTGCTTCTGACAAGAAATATCAGAACCTGAGGGCCAACAACCTTCTCATGTGGGAAGCCATAAGGACATATTCCAGTCAGGGGGCTCGCACTTTCCACTTCGGGAGGACCGAACCGGAAAATACTGGGCTATTGCAGTTCAAGAATGGATGGGGTGCTGTCGAGGGGCGCCTTGAGTACAGTAAGTACGACTTTAAAAGCAAAACATGGATCCCCAATCCGGGTTCCGTAAGCGGTTTTCACACACATTTGTTTTCAAGGATGCCTCTCTTTGCGTTGAACCTGGTTGGCCGGATCCTTTACCGGCACATGGGATAACTGAAATGGAAGAAGGACGAAAAAACCCTTTCTGGAAAAAACCGTTTGTCTCACGGGTCTATTATGGTATCAAACCCCTGGTCCCCAGAAGAGTTCAGATCCTCGTGCGTAGGTTCTTTTACAAACGGGCTTTGTCCAGGATCTCCTCTTCATGGCCTATCGATCCAGCGGTTGCCCAACCCCCGGAGGGGTGGGTCGGCTGGCCGGAGCAAAAGCGCTTTGCCCTGGTGCTAACCCACGATGTGGAAAGCCAGCGGGGGGTCGACCGTTGCCGTCAACTGGCCCAACTGGAGATGGAGCTGGGTTTTCGCTCCTCCTTTAATTTCCTGCTTAAGAAATACGATACTCCCAACGGACTGAGAGCATACCTTCAGGAAGGTGGTTTCGAAGTGGGTATCCATGGGTGCTATCACGATGGTAAAAAGTTTAGCTCCCGGGAGATTTTCCTGGAAAGGGCAGCCATCATCAACTGGCATCTCAGGGAGTGGGACGTTTGCGGCTTCCGGGCTCCGTCTATGCAATGCAACCTGGACTGGATCGGTGACCTGGACATTGAATACGACCTGTCCACCTTCGATACAGATCCTTTTGAAACTCAGGATGGAGGCGCCGGGACAATTTTCCCCTTCAAGGTGGAACGCAGCAATGGCAGGGTAAGCTTTGTTGAGTTGCCGTATACGCTCCCCCAGGACTCCACCCTTTTTGTCATGCTTGGGGAGAATAATATCGATATCTGGAAAGAGAAACTGGACTGGGTTGCAGAAAAGAGAGGGATGGTGCTTGTTAACGTCCATCCTGACTATATTAATTTTGGGGAGGGTAAAGTAGGATTAGAGGAGTATCCCATCCAGTACTATGAACAATTCCTCAATTACATCAAGGAAACCTACGAAGGTCAATTTTATCACGCTTTGCCTCGTGAGATTGCGAACTACGTCATTGGGAACAAGGACCTTATGGCCGTGGTTCCTCATGAAACAGCATAGCGACCAAACTTGGGAGTCAACAAAAATGGATTTGAAAAACAATCAAGTAGTCGTCCAGATCCTGGACGAAAAAAGTTATCCGGAAAATTTTCCCTTCGATCCAGATCAGTTGTTCCCTGAATATGAGGGAAATTTTGGAACTGAGACCAACGCTGTCTATTCAGGAGTGAGGGAAATCCTGCACCATGCAGGTCTTGATAGTGATAGATATGGCACTCCTCAATGGAATCCGTTCTCGGATCTCGTAAAACCGGGAATGACTGTTTTCATCAAGCCCAACACGGTGCGTCATTACCATATGGGTGGGCAGGATATTTTTTCTATTATCAACCATGCATCGCTGCTCAGACCGGTCATAGATTATGTTCTAAAAGCGCTTGAAGGCAGTGGAAGAATAATTATTGGTGATTCACAGGTAACCGTTGGGCTTTTTGATGAGGCCTACGAGATCACCCACATCGCTGCTTTGGTGGACTGGTATCGGGATAAAACATCTGTGCCCTTTGAATGCTTCGATCTCAGAAAGGAAACGAGCGCTCGTACATGGATGTACGGTAGATGGGGTAAGAAAAAGATCGAAAAAGATCCCAGGGGCTATCGTTTCGTTGATCTTGGTAATTTGAGCTGCTTTCAAGGTATCGATCCCGCCAAGTTACGTATAGCGGTTGCCAGTTACAAAAACATGTTCAAGCATCACAGTGGTGGCAGGCACGAATATCTTTTCCCTCAATCGGTTCTCGACAGTGACGTCATCATAAACCTGTGCAAGCTTAAGACCCACCGGAGAACTGCTATTACTCTGGCCATCAAAAACTTTATGGGCATCCCGGCCTGGAAGGATACGCTACCCCACTTTATGATACGATCGCCATCGGAGGGCGGTGATCAGTACATAAATCCATCTTTCAGGAAAAATATTATAACCTGGCTGCATGACAGAGTTCAGTCGGTCCCCTTCATCCCCGCCAAGTTTATCTTCGCACTGACGAAAAACATACTTTTTCACACCGGACGGATCATCCCCTTCAAGGATCCTGTTTTCGAAGCAATGTGGTACGGCAACGATACGCTTTGGAGGACTCTCTTTGATCTTAACCGGGGTGTTCTTTATGCAGACCGGGAGGGAAAGATCCAGAAAACCCAGCAGAGAGGTTATTTTTCCATTATTGACGGGATCATCGCAGGTGAGAAGGATGGCCCTGTAGCGGTGGATCCGGTTCCTGCAGGCGTCCTGATCGGTGGGTCGAACCCTATCGCCATGGATTCTGTCGGTTCTACCTTGATGGGGTTTGATATCGACAAGATCCCAACGGTGTACAAGGCGCTCTCCCCCGCCAGTTCAGGGCCGGAAGGAAGCCCACCTTTGTTTATCGGATCCCTGAAGGATATCCAGGTCAATGTAAATGGATCTACCCTGTCTTATGACGAGTTTGGGGATTCATATAACCTTGGTTTTGAACCTCATCCAAGTTGGAAGGGACATGTGGAGAGGGATTAAATCTGGGTGCATGTGGGGATCAATATACCAATGAAGCGAACTGTTAAAAAACTCCGGCGGAATTTTCAGGATTACGGGCTAGGCGTAACTCTGGGTAAGGTTTGTTCCGGTGCTCTGGCTGTTGCTTGCGAGTCCAGGACCTACCGTATCTACCGTATCAAACTGGACCGATATGTTCCGGCTGAGCTTGATACCGGAGGTTTCGAGCTTCGCCTTCTGGACCAGGAAGAAAACAGCCTCATCGATCAGATCGAAGGTTTGGAAGAGTGGCTTTTTGGCGAAATACGGGAAAAACTGAAGACAGGATCCATTTGCCTTGTAGCTCTGGAGGGTGAACAGGTCGCCGGGTTCAACCTTGTTTCCTTTGGAGAGATCTACATGCCTCTCGTGAACATGACGCGGAAATTTCGTGACAACGAAGCGTGGTCGGAACAGATCACCGTGAGCAAGAATTTTCGCGGGCGGGGCCTTGCCGCGACCCTCAGGCTCACTGTGTTCGATGTCCTCAAAGACAGGGGGGTCAACAGGTTCTATGGTGGCACCCTGCCCCTAAACCTCGCCAACAGGAAACTGTCGAAAAAGGTCGGGTTCCGGGAGATCGCGGACATCCGCTATCGACGGTTCCTGAACAAAAAGACCTGGGCGTTCAAAAGGATCGGACAAAATGATAAAGCGATTTGAAGAGATGGTCATCGGGAACGTCATGTTCCCTGCGACCAGCGCTCTTTACAACCGAAAGAGGATACTGCCCCTATACAGGCAATTTAAGGCTTCCGAATTTTATCCTCCCGAGCGGTTGGAAGAAATGCAGCTGGAAAAGCTCAGGAAACTTGTTTGTTATGCCTATCACCAGATCCCCTTTTACAAGAAACATTTCGATGAGGCCGGAATACAACCTGGCGACATCCGAAATACAAGCGACCTCAAAAATCTGCCGGCTGTCACAAGACAGGACGTCATAGACCACCATCACGACATGGTGGACAATCGTTTCAGGTCCAGTGCGCTCCGTGCGGATGCAGCGGGCAGAGCTGCCGGGGCGCCCATTCTTCTGGCCCCCTTGCGTAAAGACAGGCTGGTGAGAAACACCTCCAGCGGTTCCACGGGCGCACCCACAACCTTTTACGAAGATGGCGCCAGAACAGCCATGAATTGGGCCCACGAACTGCGCCTCAGAAACTGGTACGGTATCCCTCCGGGGGCCAGGGAAGCCAGAATGGCGCGTGTTTCGGTGGAGTATCTGAAAAACAGCAAAGATGTTCTCATGCGGCGCCTCCTCTGGAACCAGTTGGCCCTGCCTGGAGTGAATCTTGGAGAGGAAGATTTCAGTATCTGTTACGAAAGCCTGGAAAAATTCAGGCCCCGGGTGCTGTGGGGGTTCACCTCGGCACTCACCGGATTGGCAGCTTATATCAGGGAAGCAGGCCTGGACGCTGAAGTTGTACGACCTGAACTTATCATTACCTGGGCGGCCCCCATGTACGAACACGAAGAGAGGATCCTGAAGGAAGTGTTCGAATGTCACGTTACCAACATCTACGGGGCCCGCGAGGTAGGACATATCGCCGCACGTTGTCCGGACGAGACCCTTCATATCAACGAGGAGAACCTTCTCCTGGAGGTTGAACCTGGTGAAGATCTCAAGGAAAACGGGGGCGGTGAGATCCTCGTGACGACCCTTGATACCACGATCATGCCCTTTATCCGCTACCGCATGGGGGATATTGGAAAGGTGTCGCCGAGCCGGTGTTCCTGTGGGCGGTCCCTGGCAGTCCTGGAGGACCTTCTCGGCCGCACGGGAGAGATCTTTGTGACACAGAGTGGCCGCATGATCTCGCCCAATTTCTGGTGCAGGACCTTTATGAACCCGGACCTCGGCGGCAAGATCGAAAGGTTCCAGGTTGTCTATCGGCCAGAAGACACCATTCTCATCCGGATCGTAAAGGGCACCGGTTTTACAAAGGAAACCGAGGAGGGGCTGCGAAGGCATCTTCAGAACAACTTCAAGGGAAGTGTGACGCCTCTGTTCGAATACCGGGACGAGATCCAGGCCCGGATATCAGGTAAATATGAGATGGTAGTCAACGAAACTCAAAGCTGAATCGGGAGTGATCATGGAAACGATCCTGATAGATGAGAGCAGAAAAGAAGACTGGAACAGGTATATTCAGGAAAATCCCTCTGCCATAGCCTGGCAGGTTTTCGATTGGTACCAGGTCGTTAACCGGCATCACAAAGTACAATTTCTTCCTTTGGCAGCGATGAGCGGGAACAGGATCGAAGGCGTTTTGCCCCTTTATAAACTAAAGTCGCTAAAAGG
>JALHUC010000498.1 GCA_022865845.1 bacterium
CGGCACCGGGGCCGCAAAACCCCGGAACGGTTTAACTCTCGCGATAGGCGCGGCAGCCCTTGTACTGGTTCTGCCCGTGTTCGTTTGTCTCTAGGGTGAATCCCTCGCATTTCGTGGCGGGAAAGCTGCGAGTGAAGGGGATATTGAGACGGCAGCGCGCCTTTACAAGGATGCGAGGGTTTTACTTCCCATGAACGGCAGGTTCGCCCTCTATGAAGGTCGTGCCCGATATGCCGCGGGTAATGTGGATCTGGCCAATGAACTCTTCCGGAAGGCGGACTCTCTCATGCTGGCCAGCCCCTATCCATCCTGGGAAATGGGTCGCGCAGCCCAGGCGGCAGGGGAATGGCAAAACTCCATCACACCTCTGGAAACGGCGCTTTTGAGATATAAAACCTCACCGAGGATCAGGATAGATCTTGCGAGAGCGCACCTCAAGCTGGGTGATGCCGGGCAGGTCTATCGGCTCCTGGAAGAGGCACGGCGCATGGCGGTGTTCGATCCACAGACCCGGAACCTGGCCGATGATCTTCTATCGAGAATTGATCGATGATCAGGACTGCCCAGCCGCCGGTATGAACGCTCTCTTTATCGCCTGAAAAGCCTCCAGGCCCCTGGATCCCAGGTCCAGACTCTTGACTACCGATCACCGATAACTGATTACCTCTTTTTTATTCTCTGCCCCACCCTGTGCTCAACAGCCGCGATCAGTGATCTGGGTTCAGAAAGGAAACGTCTTGTTTTGTATAGGTACTTCATGACCGTTTTATCCCACAGGTTTCTTCGGCGGCCCAGGGCCTGGTGGAATATTCCGTCAACAGTGGCTGAGCGTGATCGCATCACCTCTCCGGAACCGGTGAGAGATTCGGGGTAAATACGAAAAGCGGCCAGATAATCTTCGATACGGTGCCAGCGGATACCCCTTGAAATCATACGATAGAAGAGGTCGTAGTCCATGGCGTAGGGGCAGTCGTTCAGGCCCCCGAGTTCCCGGAAGAGTTCGACTTTCCAGAAGGCCGACTGCTGATGGATGATGATATGCACTTCGTAGAGGAAGTCCTTGAGGTTGAAGTCGATAGTGTATACGCGCTTGGTGACCCGGTCCGATTCATCCACCTCCACATGGTTACCGTAGAAAAGGTCTGTATCGGGGTGCTCCCGTATAAGGTTACCGATCCTGTCAAGCGCCCCTGGCAGGAGGAGATCATCGGAATTGATCCAGGTCATGAAACTGCCGGTGGCCTTGCTCGCGCCCTGGTTGATGGCGTCGCACTGACCCTGGTCCGGCCGCGAGTGCCAATAAGCAAGACGGTTCTCGTATTTCTTCAGGATGAAGGCGCTGTCATCGGTGGAGCCTCCATCGATGACGATGTGTTCAAGGTTTGGGTAGTCCTGGTTGTGGATGGAGAGGATAGTTCTTTCCAGAAAATCGGCCTGATTAAAGGATGGTGTGATGATCGAGATCCTCGGCCATGCCGGGTCAGACTCCGGGAAATCCGCCGGGTCGAACCGGGGTGACGCAACGAATTCCTTGATCTCGCGTGTGATCAGTCTGCTGACCGGTAAAAAACCCATCTTCTGTATATAGCATAAAAAGGTTTAATTTCGGAGGCGATACAGGTGTTTTATGGGCAGATTCAAACTTTACAGGGACGAACCTGTAAAAGGGACAGAGAGAACTGGTTGCTGGTGTTGTGGTTGCATCCATCGTATGCTGTGATGAAAAAGAGACCGCAACTTGGCACTAAACACTTTTCACTTTCATCTCCTGGAATGTCCATTTTTGTGTTGGAAAAGTCAGATTTGTCGGCTATAGTATGAAAAATATTCATAGTTCACGCCAGATAGTGTTTCGTGGATGCAATATTTAGCGGGCTGCGGAATTATAGGGGATAAACCCGGCAAGTCAACTCAAGGGGAGCCATGGAGCTGGATGATCGGGTTGAAGTCGTCCATGTCATAAGCGGACTGGGTGTGGGAGGGGCAGAGCGTTTGTTGTTGTGGACCGCTCGGTACCACGACCGGGAAAGGTATCCTGTTGGAATCATCTCTCTTATGTCCGGCGGTGAACTGGCAGAGCAGATCAGGCAGGCTGGGGTACC
>JALHUC010000052.1 GCA_022865845.1 bacterium
TTTAAAGCTGTCGCCGATCTGGGCAGCCAGTTCCCGCGTGGGGGTGAGAATGAGGGCTCGCACACTGCGAGGCGTTGGGCTTTTTCGCTGGCCGACAAGCTTCTGAATAATGGGAAGAGCGAAGGCGGCCGTCTTACCCGTTCCTGTCTGGGCGCCACCCAGGAGGTCCCGCCCGGCGATAAGCTCCGGGATGGCTGCTTCCTGAATAGGGGTGGGGTTTGTATAGCCCTCCTCGCGCACCGCGCGTAGAAGAGGTTCAATAAGGCCAAGCTGTTCAAAGGTTTTGCTGTTCATAACTATCCTTTTCATGGTCCATGCGCACCTGTCTCGTCGCAAAGCGTTGAGCAAAGTCAAGGACCTGTTTTGATGGACTCGTAAAATTCACCAATCCGTTCCGCTATTGGTGGGATTGGGGTGAGGGCCACGCCTGGGGCGTGGGCCGGATTCCTTTTGCGAGGCTATCTGTGTCGAGCTCGTCGGAGGAAATCGTCAGGGGAAAACTTCAGGGAACCGGGAGGCCGGTGTGCTTCGGGTGCCTTGAGGTGTTTTAGTTCCGCAGGATGACTCATCCGAGCGGCCTGCCGGTAAGGCTTCTTCCTTCCCGGTCGGGCCTAGCGGGCTACTCTTTCTAACACATCTGCCAAATTAAACAAAGAAAAAATGACAGACAACAACAGCTCAGATAGCTGACGTCAGTCGCTCCTGAACCAGCTGCTTCTCCTCCCGGCATCGGTCAGAGTCCCAGTTTAACTCTTTGGCCATGATATCGATCGTGCGGTCAGCAGCTGATGCTGCCGCTGCCTTATCGAGAAGGGCCAGGGGGGTGCGTCTTGCCAATACATCCATGGCCCGGCAGGCCATCTCATGTCTCGCGGCCCACAACACTTCCGCTTCAAGATACGGATGCCCTTCTGCAAGGGTGCCCCCGAAACCCTCTTCACCGACCTCGACGACCGACCGTGCCTGGTCCCCGTATGCCCTGTTCAGGTGCTCAGCTATGGTGGGGTCCATCTCGTAGGCCTCAGCCAGCTGCACCCCCCCATCAGCGTGGAAATCAGCCCCACCAGTTAAGGGTATACTGTCGGTCCTGCAGCTATTTTCCTGGGCAAGATTGAACTTTTTCACCGCATGGTCCACCGTGTCGCAGGCCATTTTCCGGTAGGTTGTCCACTTTCCTCCGGCGATGGTGAGAAGTCCGGATGGACTTTCCTCGAGTACGTGATCCCTGGACAACTTCGCCGTATCGGACTTTCCGGGATCGGAGACCAGCGGCCGGAGCCCTGACCACGCTGACTTAATGTCGCTTCGGGAGAACTGAAGATCAAAATACTTGCAGATATAGTGGATGAGGTAGTCTATCTCCTCCTCCATTGGTCTTGGGTGTTCTGACACCTCGGCTGGCTCGTCTGTAGTGCCCACCAGGGCGTGCCCTTCCCACGGGAGGACGAACAAGACCCTCCCATCCTCTGTTTTGGGGATGAGCAACCCGGTGTCCGGTGGAGCGAAACGCTTGTCGAGGACAATGTGGGTACCGGAAGAGGCTTTGAGCATGGGGTGGGACCCCGGATCGTCCATGCGCCGCACGCTGTCCGCAAAGGGACCTGTGGCATTGATTACAACACGGGCGCCTATGTCCCACGATTCACCGCTGATGCCATTCCTGACCAGCACGCCTGTGATCTTGCCATTCTCCTTGTTAAGCCCTTCCACCCCCAGATGGTTGGCTATCGTGGCACCGTGCTGTGAGGCAGTCAGTGCGATGCTCACAGACATTCTGGCGTCGTTGAACTGGCCATCATAATAGAGCACGCCGGCTTTGAGACCCTTGGCGTGAAGCATGGGGAACCGTTCCAGGGCCCTGGAGCGACCCAGGAGACGGCTGTTACCGATCCCTGCGGACCCTGCCAGAAGATCGTAGAGTTTCAGGCCCGCCAGTATGTAGGGGACCTCCATCCATTTATAGAGGGGCGTTATCAGAGGCAGGCAGTGACACAGGTGGGGTGCCAGGCGCAGCAGGACCCCCCTTTCCTTAAGGGCATCCCTCACCAGGTGGTATTGCCCCCTGTCCAGGTGTTTGACAGCCATTTCCAGATAGCGAACCCCTCCGTGGAGCAGCTTGGTGCTTCGCCCGCTGGTCCCCTCGGCGAAATCGTTCTTTTCAACCAGGGCCACGCTTAAGCCTCGACTCGCGGCATCTAGGGCGACACCACAGCCGGTGGCACCGCCTCCGATAACAAGGATATCGAACGGTTCGTTCCGTTTAAACTTTTCAAGGTTGTCTCTGCGCGCAATGTCCATGTGTTTTCCCATTTTCGCACCTGTATTCTTGATGGACTCGCAAAAAAGCTCGAAGCGACTTTTTGCGAGGTTATCAATATTGTTCCCGGATCCCTTTTAAAGCTTCTATTCCAACCAGCCCCTTGATCGCTCCACTGCCCGTTTCCAGCCCCTGCACAGTGCTTCCCGGACGGCAGAATCCATGTCGGGCTCAAAGCGGGTATCAAGGGCCCATTGGCTGGTTATGGAACCCTGGTCCAGCTCTCCCACCCCTATTCCCGCCAGGTAGGCGGCGCCAAGGGCTGTTGTCTCCGTGATCCTGGGGCGCACCACCGGCGTGCCCAGGATGTCCGCCTGCATCTGCAACATAAGGTTGTTAGCCGCTGCCCCTCCGTCGACACGCAACTCCCTCATGTCAAGCCCGCTGGCTTTCTCCATCGCCTCGATGGCATCACGTGTCTGATAGGCCATGGCCTCAAGGACCGCGCGGGCAAGGTGCCCCTTGTTAGTGCCTCTGGTGAGCCCCACGATGGTTCCCCTGGCATAGGGGTCCCAATAGGGGGCTCCCAGACCGACGAGGGCGGGTACGAAATATACTCCCCCCGTGTCGGGCACGCTGGCGGCAAGCTGTTCTATCTCGCCGGCCTCCTTTATGATCCCCAGGCCATCGCGAAGCCACTGTACCGCGGCCCCGGCCACGAAGATCGACCCCTCCATGGCGTACTGGGGCTGTTGTCCGCTGATCTGCCAGCCTATGGTAGTTATCACACCCTCTCCAAGGACCGGTTTCGGGCCGGTGTTCATAACCACGAAAGCACCGGTGCCGTAAGTGTTTTTGGCCATACCCGGTTCGAAACAGGCCTGTCCGAACAAGGCAGCCTGCTGGTCCCCGGCCACCCCGGTGATGGGAATCGCCTGTCCAAAGAGGGCCGGATCGGTCTCGCCGAACCTGTCGGCGGAAGGCTTCACCTCAGGAAGGATCCCGGCTGGGATGTTGAAGATGTCGAGCAGTTCCTCGTCCCAGGTAAGGGTGTGGATATTAAAGAGCAGAGTGCGGCTGGCGTTGGAGACGTCCGTGGCGTGGATACGCCCCTCGCTCAGGCGGTACATGAGCCAGGAGTCTACTGTTCCGAAACAGACCTCTCCAGCATCGGCCCGCCCACGAACACCTGGAACATTTTCCAGCACCCAGGCGAGCTTTCCACCGGAGAAGTATGGATCGAGGACCAGCCCGGTCTTTTCCCGGAACCGGGGTTCCAGGCCATCCTCCTTCATGCGGTCGGTCCGAGCCGCTGCCCGCCGGTCCTGCCAGACTATGGCACGATAGAGGGGTTTTCCCGAGGCGCGATCCCAGACGACGGTGGTCTCCCGCTGGTTGGTGATACCGATGGCCGCGATGTCCCCGGAAGCTGCACCGGACTGGGCGATGGCCTCCCGGGCGGTTTTCAGCTGGCTTTCCCAGATCTCTTCGGCATCGTGCTCGACCCATCCGTCATGGGGAAAATGCTGCTCGAACTCCTTCTGGGCAACGCTCACGATGCTGCCGTCCAGGCCGAAAATAATGGCACGACTGCTTGTCGTGCCCTGATCGAGGGCAAGCAGATATTTCATTTCATCCTCCTTCAACCCGACGAGGGCACCGGTGAAAGGTAAAAAAAAGAGGGGTGGGGCGAGACACCCCACCCCTCTTTCCATACGTTTTTGGAACGCCGCTAGCGCACTTTTCCTGCGCGCCAGGCCTTGATCAGCGTGTCGTAGTCGACAGTTTCTCCCTTGGGTTTTTCGTTCTTGAGCAAGGGTTTGGGAGCGCCCGGCTGCCCGAGCCAATATGATTCCTCACTCTCTTCGTTGAGTTTCGGGCCGCATTCGCCCTGCACGTTGGCTCGCTCGATGCGGGCCATAACCTTGTCCTGCTCCGCCGCCAGATTGTTCATAGCCGTGCTCACGGTCACCTCACCGGCGACCGCCTCACCGATGTTCTGCCACCACAGCTGAGCCAGTTTCGGATAATCCGGAACGTTTGTGCCGGTGGGAGTCCACGAAACACGGGCGGGACTGCGGTAGAACTCCACCAGTCCGCCGAGCTTGGGAGCACGCTCGGTGAAAGATTTGTCGTTGATGTCGCTGTCCCTGATGATGGTAAGTGCAACGTGTGATTTCTTCAGCGATACGGTCTTGGCGACCGTGAACTGCGCGAAGAGCCAGGCAGCCTTGCGCCTTTCAACAGGGGTGCTTTTCAGAAGCAACCACGAACCGACATCCTGATACCCCTGCTTCATACCTTCCTGCCAGTAGGGGCCGTGGGGGGAAGGAGCCATGCGCCACTTGGGGGTCCCGTCATCGTTGACCACGGGGGTTCCAACTACGACCATATCCGCGGTGAACGCCGTGTACCAGAAGATCTGCTGGGCAACGTTGCCCTTGGCCAGGCTGGGCAGAGACTGGTAGAAGTCCATGCCGAGGGCTCCTGGAGGCGCGTACTTTCGGAGCCATTCCATGTATTTGCGAAGCGCGTACTTGGCGGCCGGGCTGTTGGCGGCGCCTCCGCGGCTCACGCTGGAGCCCACGGGGCGGCAACCCTCGACCCTGATGCCCCACTCATCCACGGGCTTGCCGTTGGGAAGGCCGATGTCACCGGCGCCGGCCATGCTGAGCCAGGCGTCTGTAAAACGCCAGCCGAGGTCTGGGGCCTTCTTACCGTAGTCCATGTGGCCGTAAATAGCCTTGCCGTCGATCTCCTGGACGTGGTCACTGAAGAACTCGGCGATGTCCTCGTAAGCCGACCAGTTCACCGGAACGCCCAGGTCATAGCCATAGAGCTTTTTGAACTGTTTTTTGAAATCGTCTCTCTGGAACCAGTCGTAGCGGAACCAGTACAGGTTCGCGAACTGCTGGTCAGGAAGCTGGTAAAGCTTCCCGTCAGGAGCTGTGGTGAAGCTCTTGCCGATAAAGTCCTCGATATCCAGGGTCGGCAGAGTGGCGTCCTTCCCTTCACCCGCCATCCAGTCGGTCAGGTTGACCACGAAACCATAGCGGAAGTGGGTGCCGATGAGGTCGGAGTCGTTGATATAGGCATCGAAGACATTCTCGCCCGACTGCAGCTGGATCTGCAGCTTCTCGATGACGTCTCCTTCCTGGATAAGATCGTGGGTTACCTTGATCCCTGTGATCTCCTCGAAAGCCTTGGTCAGTACTTTCGATTCATAATCGTGGGTCGGGATGGTCTCGGAAACGACCTTGATATGCATGCCCCTGAAAGGCTTTGCGGCCTCGGTGAACCACGCCATCTCCTTGAGCTGGTCCGCTTTGCTGAGGGTCGAAGGGTAGAACTCATTGTCCACCCATTTTTTGGCAGCGTCACTGTACGCGTCGGCGCTGACAGTTAGAGCAAGCCCGGCAATGAACACCGTGCAAAGGCCCAGAACAAGCCCGCTCCGTACTAGAAAGTGGAGCTTGCTCTTCCTAAGTTTCCTTCTAAACACGTACCCCATGGCCCTACCTCCTTAAATTCCCCTCGATATTGGGCAACACCAGCAGGTCGAGGGGGGCACCCGCTGTTTCATCAAATACAGGATGCACTGATAACGGCAGGTCAACCGTAGCGCATCATGAGGGTTAAA
>JALHUC010000499.1 GCA_022865845.1 bacterium
TGAGACCTTTAAATCCTAAGAGCAAGCTACTGGGTCTCCTGTTTGGGAGGCGTTTTCGTGTGTGTCCTTTGTGCCCGCAAGTCACTGCGTGGCAAACCGTGGGGTCAGGTCCTGCCTGGGAAAAGCAGTAACAAGTAACAAGTAGAAAGTAACAGGTATGATTTTTCTTTCTACCTTCTACTTTCTACTAGTCTTTTAGACCCTGGGCTTAAAGCCCGTATTTAATGATCTTTTTCTGAATGGTTCTGCGGCTGATGCCGAGCAACTGTGCTGCCCTGGTCCTGTTGCTGCCGGTCCTTTCCAGGGCATCGGCTATCATTTGTTTTTCCGCTGCCGAAGACAGACTCTCAACGGTCTCGAGGAGAACACCCCGGTCTGACACAGGCTGTTCGGTGAACCCCATTTCGGGCGGCAGGAGTTCCGGTCCCAGGATATCGTTCTCTGAAAGGAGGACCATCCTTTCCACGACATTTTCCAGTTCGCGGACATTGCCGGGCCATTGGTACGCAGCGAATGCAGCTATGACCTCAGGAGAAAGAGAAATGTCCTGTCTATCGTGCCTGGCCGCGAACTTTCCCAGGAAATATCTGGTTTGAATGTCCATATCCTCGATACGTTCTCTGAGGGGCGGAACGTGGATGGGGACGACGTTAAGCCTGTAGAAAAGGTCCGACCGGAAGCGGCCCTCTTTGATGTCCTCTGGCAGTTCTCGATTTGTGGCCGCCACGATCCTCAGATCCACATTCAGGGTGCTGATCCCGCCCACTCGCTCAAAAGCGTGGTCCTGGAGAACCGTCAGCAGCTTGACCTGCACGTGCAGCGGGACATCGCCGATCTCGTCCAGAAAGAGGGTTCCTCCGTCGGCAAGTTCGAAGCGCCCCGGTTTGCTGACCACGGCCCCCGTGAAGGCTCCCTTCTCGTGGCCGAACAGCTCACTTTCCACGAGAGTTTCCGGGATGGCGGCGCAGTTGACCTTTATGAAAGGCTTCCGGCTGCGCCTGCTGGTCAAGTGAAGGGCCCTGGCCACGAGTTCCTTGCCGACGCCGGTCTCCCCGGTGACCAGGACTGTCGAGTCGGTGGGGCCGATCTTCTTTATGGTTTTTACGATCTCTTTTATAGCCAGTGAGGCCCCCACGAATCCTGGAAACGGCTCGTTCGATTCCTCGAAGAAGGTTGATACCAGCTCGCGGTTCCCGGCTTCCTCGTTCAAGGCCTTCCTGACCACATTGAGAAGTTCAGTCTCGTCGAAGGGTTTGGTAATGAAGTCGTAAGCGCCTGCCCTCATGGCCTGGACAGCCGTATCCACATCACCGTAGGCTGTGATCATGATAACGGGCATGCCGGGTTTTTCACGGCGGCACAGGCTGATGAGGTCCATACCGCTTCTGCCCGGCATCTGCAGGTCGGTGATTACGCAGCTAATCTTCTCCTTTCCAATAATCTGCTCGGCCTGATCCACATCGGAAGCTGTTGCTGCCGAGAACCCTTTACGTACCAGAAGCCCCTGCAGAACAGCGCAGATATTCGGGTCGTCGTCCACTATCAGGATAAGATGTCCGTTCTCCTGTGTCGTCTTCAATGAGTGCCTCCTTCAGTAACCGTTATCGCTTTCACTGTTCGGCTCTCAACCTAACTGGGACCGGGAAGATATATCTTCATATGACCCCCATTTTCGGTATCCTCGGCTACTTCTATCCTGCCGTCATGGGCTACGATGATCCGTTTGCAGATGGCCAGACCTACGCCGACCCCTTCAGTTTTAGTTGTATAAAATGGCTCAAAAATACGGTCTTGCAATCCGGACGGGATCCCTGGGCCGTTATCCCGGAAGCTGACTACAACGTACGGATCTGCCCATTGGGTTGATATGTGAAGTTCGCCACCTGGGCCGCAGGCCTCCGATGCGTTCAGTATGAAATTGATGAAAACCTGACGCAGGAGCGCAGGGTCGACTTCACATTCGGGGACCTCCTCTGCAAGATAAGGTGTCAGGCGGATGCCTAATTCCTCCATCCGTGCCATGGTGATGGTTCTTCTGACGATATCGTTTATAGAGCGGGATTCTTTGTTCAGTTTTATGGGGCGCGTGAAATCCTGAAAGCTGCCGAGGATGTTGTCCAGCCTCCGGATCTCGTCAGCAATAATACCCTGATATCTTTTTGCTTCCTCCCAGTTCCTGTCCGCCATTTCGTCGGCCTGGAGTTGTACTGCCCCCCTGATGGCCGTGAGGGGGTTGCGGATCTCGTGGGCGATTCCCGCGGCCATCTCGCTCATAGCTACCAGCCTCACCCGGGTTTTCGTGAGGACGTCGAAAACTCGCCGATGTTTTACGATGCCAGCCGCCAGTATGCTGGGACCTATCACCGAACCGATGTGGCCCAGGGGAGGCAGTGGAAATTCGAGCTTCTGGAAAAGGTCAGTCAACCCGGTTGCAACCGTTATCCCTATGGCCATGATGGTATACAGCCAGCGGCTCTTCTCATCCTTGTCTTCCGCGCGCACCATGGCAACCGTGAGCATGACCAGGCCTGCCACGATAAAGGGTACCAGCGTTACGCCGAACATGATGTTCCAGGGTGTCCCGTCCACAAAATCCCTGATGGGTTCGTGGTAGATGGCCATGGGGGAGGTCACGGCGAAAAAACCGGCAGTGACGTAAGCCAGCAGGATCCACAGGTGTCTTTTTCTGACCTGGCGAACCATGGCGCACATGAAATGGAAAAGGAACGCCACCGCCATTGCTGAACCGGTTGAGGAGTAGTACTTCCACGGACTCGGATGGCCTGCCCCAGCGGGGGGCCAGAGACCGTATCCCGAGGCGTAGACCATGAAATCGCCAAAATTCCAGAGTGCCACGGAAAAACAAACGCACATGAATGTGATGTAGACCAGGTTTTGCGTGGAGCGCAGGATGACCCATGCGGCCAGGGTGAGATTCACCAGGACCGCCAGGAGGGCGATATAGGCGTTCACTGCTTCGAAATTCGGGATCATCTGAAAAACCCGCGGCGATCGTACAAACCCATGGAGCCATCGGAGGGATGGCCCCTTAAAGAAGAGCTTATCGATTGGGATAGGGAAAATCAAGCTAATGTCCTGTCGCCAAATAGCCAGATAACATTAAAGTGTTACAGATATCCCGAATAACAGCTGCTGAGAACCAACGGATGTGCTGGCCTCTTCTGTCGTGTCTGACCAGGTAAAGGGAGGTAATATATCCGCTTCATCCTTAATACAGAGATTACCCTGGAGGTAACGCCACTCAGTGAAAACGCCAATCTTTTCAGTAAGCATCCATTTCAGGCCTGCTCTCAGATCTACACCCATACCTTCACCTGTACCGCTCACAACATCCGGAACATCTGGTGTGAAATCGACAGTTATGTTGGCAGTTAAAAAGGAAAGTCCGATCCCACCATAGGGCTGGATCCTGCCGTGAGGATATTTTTCAGTGGTGTGCCATGGGTACCTGAGAAAAAACATTCCTGAGATAGGCAGAAGATGAATCTTTACATTTTCGCCCTTAATGGTCTGGTAGGAGATATCAATAGCAAAACCGTAAAGCGGATTTTCCTCCAACCAGAAACCCCAGCGGGCACCAAAGACGTTTGAGGGAGCAAAATCGACCTTTCTATTATCTGTGCTCTGTCTCCCTCCGAAAAGGCTGTGATGTGTGATGGTAGCTGTAACTCTCCCGGACTCATAACCCGTGCTACCAGAATATAGGTCGATGTACTGGTCTTTATGGTCTTTCATCCAGGATAGGGCACCTGCCATTGCGGATGGAGCAAAGAGCGTTAATGTGAGGGTTAGTGCAGCAAATCCATAAAATAAGTTTCTCATTGTGACACCTCCTTTTGACCTTCCTTTTCCAAATAGTGTGACGGAAAGCGTCTTACATCTGATCCGCGATAGTCTCGTAAACATGGTCGGACCATTTCTCGGGGTTGGGCTGGGTCATGAGGGTGGAGCGCTCGAAGTCAGGATAAAAGAGACGCTCCATGAGATCCTGGATCGCTTCCGGGTCGGAGGTGGCGAGGTTGATCTCCTGGTTGGTGCGGAAGCTTGCCTTGTCAAAGTTCGCAGACCCCACGCAGGCCCAGCCGTCGTACACAGCTGCATTAACATGGGACATAATGGGGTACAGGTAGACCTTGATACCGCCTGCCAGCATCGTGTTGGCGGCCAGCTTATTGCTCCGGTCCATGACCTCCCAGTTTCCTTTTTGCGGGATGATAACCCGGACATCCACGCCCCTCTTCCGGGCTTTCAGGATCTCATTGAGCATGGCGTCATCCGAAAAATAGGGGGTCTGGATGAAGATGTACTTCCGGGATCTTCTTATGGCGGCCAGTTGAGCTCGGTAGATCTGGGAGTCGCTGGGGCGGGTGAACAGGACGCGGATTGGATACCCGGACTCGTGCCCATCCGCTCCCTTCGATCCTCTACGAGCCAGGGCCCAGCCCAGGTCTCCCAGGAGCCCCGCGTAAGCCCAGGCTGAGTTGAACTCGTCCTGCAGGGTGTTCACCACAGGCCCGTCCACCTCCATCATCAGGTCGTGCCAGTCGTACCGGTACTCCCGCCCGATATTCATCCCCCCGATGAAAACGGTTTTACGGTCCACGAGAATGGTCTTGGTGTGGTCCAGGGTGAGCCAGAGGTTCTTCTGGAGCCGCATCCGAACTTTCGAATCTCTGGTGAAGTAATCCTTGATGGAAACCGGCGGATGGTGGTCCGCCGGCATCGAATCCGGGTGGACCCCATTGGCCATTATGGTGCCCAGACCGTCTACGAGGACACGCACATCGACGGCTCGAGATTTTTTCTTAAGAAGCTCCGCAATCCCCATGGCGTAATCATCGTTGTCGTAGATGTAGACGCGGAGGTGGATCGACTTTTTAGCCTTGAGGAACGATTGGGTTAGCCTGGCGTAGAACTCCTCCCCATCAATGAGGAGCCGGATCCTTCCGGAAGACAACTTCGTTCCGGTGATTATGTCGAGATCCTTCTCCCATTGATCGAGATCCATCTCCGGGCTGGTGTTGAGGCGCTGTGGGGACTTAGTGTCAACTTTTTCCAGTAGGGCGTTCCGGGCGGTGTCGTGCCCGGTGCTAAAGAGCACGGACAAGAGCTTGCTGACGGTACTTACAGGTCTGGTGACGATCCCCAGGTGGCTGCCCACCAGGTGGGCAACAGCATGGAGGCGTCCCGGCCCGCCGGTCTTTTTCTCAGCCGCTTCGGCAGGTTCTTCGAACCTGGCCATGGGGTTTTCCGTGTACCTGGGCAGGACCACGAGCGCGGGGATGTGCAGGCTGGCCGTCCTCGTGTTTTCAGGTAGTGTGGCAGCATCCTCCTTGGCCAGGCATGTTGCGACCGGAATGAAGCCAAACATTTGAATTATCACCAGGCTCAGGATCAGGCGACTAATAATAGTAAAATTCTGGTTTTTCATCGTGACCACCTCCCTTTGACAACCTCGTTACAACAGGTATGCCAGAGGGGCGTGGCGCTGTGCTTGGATGTAAGTACTGGAAATTAAAGGATAAGTTGCAAGAAAGCGGAGGAGGTTCTCTGCCAGCCGCTACCCCTGGTTCGCAATAGAAATTCCGTGGTGCGAACGGCTATTCGCTGTTTCCGAGAGATAGTGGGGGATCGGGGGAGAGGCCAAAAGCAAAGCCTCCCATCCGGGAGGCTTTGTCTTTGGAAGGATTGGGGTCAGGCCGCTGAGAAAATCAATATCTTTGGGCTTTGGCTGCGTCATTTATCCACTACATGATATAGTAGTATTGATTGATAATTAAAAATGATTACAATATATGTACACGCACACACCTGTGACCAGGAGGCAGGGTGAACGACCTGACAA
>JALHUC010000500.1 GCA_022865845.1 bacterium
CTGTTGCGGTTTTGTCCAACATCGTGGTCCGTGAAGGGGAAATAGACCGGCGCAAGGACGTCCGGGCCGTTCAGACCAAGGTTGGAGTTGATGTTAATGACCATATCCAGGTAGATTCCGCCTCCCTTGTCTGCCGTTGCCCCGATGAAAGACACCGCAGTTTCGACGTCCTCGGCTGTGAGTTCATCGTTGCACAGCCAACGGAAATTATTGACAAAGGTAAGGTTGAGACACGGGTCGTATGTGATGGCCTCGTCCTCCTCACTCATGGGCACGGTTGTGATGGATGGAAAGAAACCGTTCAACATCAGCTTCTTGTACATGGCCAGGTTTTCCAGGGGAGAATCGATGGTTTTTTGGATCTCAGCCAGAGTATCCGGATCCACCATCGTCAGGAGCAGCCTGAACGCGGGATCTGTACTCACATTCACCGCGTTCTGGATGTTTTTCACTGCCTCGGCGTAAGCGTGATCGAGGACGCTATCGGTGGTTCGAGAAGAGCTGAGCCGTCCCGTTTCCACCGACACCACCAGATCTACAGCATAATCGGGAAGTGCACATTCCTCTTCGATGGGGTCCCACATATCGACGGTCAGGCAAAGAGGGCCCAATTCAGTATCCTCGATATAGACCGGTTGAATGCATCCATAATCATCCAGTATCGGCACACCGTCATCATCCCTGAGCATGACGTACAGGTCGCCGTACAGTATACCCTCATCGGACTTCCCCCCCCCGCCGCCATATCCGCTGCCATCTGGAGGACCGCCCTTCTTTGCCAGAGCAGCCACAGGTATTAGGAGAGAAAGAGCACAAACCACTACACACAGACGCTTCAACCATTTCATAGCGCACCCCAGTTTTCTGACCCCGATCATTAGCCACTAAGGAGGCAGATTGCCCCTTACCAGGCCCACCCAGACCTCGGTTTATTGGGTCATATAAACCGGGACTGGCCGAACCGCTCAGATACGTATCCAAAAAATCAGACCCCTGGAAAGGGGTAGCTGACAACCTAACAATACACCCGAAAAAAGTGTACTACATGTCAATGGTAACATATATATTTACCACCACAACGTGTATAACTATTACATACACATACATCACCAAATCCACACTGATGCACGTGAGCGGCCTGTCAGCTGACTACAAACGTTCGATCCAGTCCAAAGGGAAATCGGGGATACCCGGTATTGGGAAAAACTGTATTTATAATCGGAAGATCGAAGGGAGAAGAACAAGATGCTGATTTGATATTGGAATATCAGGATCAGGGAGCGCCGCGGCCCAATGGACTTCGCAACGACCTGATCGACTTCACCTGTTGAGGTAGATTAATCGCCTAGATACAGGAGCCACTCATTAACCGGATTGATTTCTTTTTCGATGTCCTTTCACCTTTGTTATAGCTTCCACCTTCGCGCGGGAAGGCTACGGCGCACAAGATGGCGGAAAGAACGCTGAAGGGCGCTTAATTCTTGGGGAAACAACGGTTAATATTAAAGAAATGATTTGAAACGCAGAGTGCGTCCTTCGGCAGGCTCAGGACAGGCATTCGGGGCGCAGAGGAAGGCTTAAATCTTGGGTTTAGTCAGTCATTCCGGACACGGCCAACCCGTGATCCGGAATCCAGTAGCTCTTGCTTGCCACGTCGACTTGTCACGGCGACCTGTCACGGCATAGCCGACTTGTGAGGGCAAAGCCATTTGCGACGCCCCAAGGCGACGACGGAAGCTGAAAGTGAAGACGGAAGGGGCGCAGGGAAAGGCTCAGCTCTGGGTAAATCTTTGAAATATGAGATTAAAACCGATCCTCGATCACCGATCGCCGTATTTTACCCCGATACACCGACACCCCGACACTCCGATACAGAGGTTTCCATCTCCACAACACCGTGTCAGATGGTTTCCGTTCAACCCCTTCCCTTCGAGCCGCCGGAGTTTCCGCGCCCCCCGGAACCGCCTGAACCTCCGTGGCCGCTCCGCCCATTCGAAGACCCCACGCCGCCAAAACCGCCCCCTCCAGGGTTACCCTCATCGTAGCCGTCCTCATCGTTGCCATGGCCCTTGTTGCCGTCTCCATCATCTTCGGGACCGGACTCATCACCGGGACCAAAATCTACCCCGGTATCCGGCTTCGGTTCGGGTTCCTGAACAGGATCAGGTTTTTTAACAAAATAAGAATCATCCGCCCCGTTGTCCGGCAACTCCCGGGGTGTCGGAGTTGGTTTCGCCCCTACGGGCACTTGAACATTTTCAGCTACCTGGACGATCTTTTCGATCTCAACCGCCACCGGTACTTCGATCTCCACTACCGCATTTTTTTTAACGACCTTCTTGACCTTGACGACCCTTTCGACCCCCACAGATTTTGGTGAAGCCTGGGGTGGTGCCTGTGCTGTAGCCAGCCTCTCCGCAGGAAGATTGGCCTCCGCCCCCCAGTAATTCATATTTCCATCTGAGGTGATGTCCCTCGATTCAGCCCGCGCAGCAAGATTACCGTGCCTTGAATCAAATGTACCGATGGCAAGCAGCAGAAGCAGCAGCGTCAGAACGCCGGCCCTGATCCCTTTCTTCTGTCTCATTGTCATCTTTCTCAGCTCCAGTTCGTGTTTGTCCTGACTACTTCTCCTTCTTTACGGCCTTGACCTTCATTTCAGCCACTTGAACTGAATTAAATAGGGAGGGCTGAGCTTTTTGAGCCAGATACGATCCTGTATGCCTGAGGAACCAATCCTTGAGCGTAAGCCCCTCCTCCTGGAGAGCCTCGTATAGATCGCTCTTCAATGAGGGATCGATCTCCAGAACTATGCGACCTGATTTCCCACGTGCCATGGGCCATGTTATATAACATGCTTAAGTTATATGCCAGCATTATTTTGAATTTTTTACATTATTAATAGTAGCTTATGAAGACTTGTTTACACACTGGATTATAAAAATCTCATAATTAATTGAATCTTAATAGATTTTAGATGTTGAACCAGAATGCAAGAGGAAAGGCTGGAACGCAGAGTCCGCAAAGAGCACAAAGGAAATATATGTTTCAGTGCACTTGTGCACTGGTGCACTGGTGCACAAAAACTTTGAAATCTGAGATTTGAAATTGAAACCGATCACTGATCACGGGTTCGGACTCGGGTTCGGGTTCGGGATTTTACCGATTACCGATCACTGATCACTGAGCCCCGCGGACTCAGCCGTCCTTCTCGGTTTTGAATATCTCCAGATCCTGGTGCAGGGCCGCCATGTGCTTGTTGAGTTCATCGATGACACCCTGCAGACCGTGCACCGTCTCCCCGTTCCTCTGGATGACGCTTGTGAGGTCCTCCGTCATCCGCAGCACCTTCGCGCCGTTAACGACCTGGATCTCCGTGGATTCGGAGATATTTCTCACCGTGTCGGTTATTCTGGTCAGATCCTTGTTGATCTGCTGGCTTGTCAGGGTCTGTTCCTCGGTGCTCGTTTTTACCTTCTCGGCTACCTGCTGTATCAGTCTGGACATCTGGAGAAGCTTTTCACCGGCTTCCGACTGCTGCTCACTGAGCGCTTTTATATTTCCGACAGACTCCGTGAGGTTCTGAGTGGTTTCGAGAACCCTGTTGCTCGTGCTGGCCTGTTCCGAGGTCGTCTGGGCGATCTCCTCGATCCGGTGAGAGACGAGCATCGTGTTGTCCATGATGCCCTCGAGTGCCTTGGTGACCCCTTCCGTGAGGCTGACCCCTTCATCCACCTTTCGATTGGAATCCTCTACAGCTTCGCTCGCCCTGACCACCTCTTCTCTCAGCCCCCCTATCACATCCGCGATGCGGTTGGTCTGGGCCTTGGTGCTCTGGGCCAGTTCGTTGATCTCGTCCGCGACAACGCCGAACCCCTTCCCCTGGGCTCCCGCCTGGGCCGCGATGATGGCAGCGTTTAAGGCGAGCAGGTTGGTCCTCCCGGTGATATCGGTGATAAAGCGCAGGATCTCATCGATCTCCTCGATACGGTCAGATACCACGGATATAGTCTGTCTGACCAGTGCCGAGCTCTGCTTGATAGCACCCATACCTTCCCGGGCGTTCCTTGAGACTTCCGCTCCCTCCTCAGCCACGAGGGTCATCTTGACGGCGTCCTGCGCCGTGCTTTCCGCGGTGCCGCGCACCTGGACAATGCTTGCGCTCATTTCGTTCATGGCCCCTGCCGTGTCCTCGGCGGCGCCCGACAAGGAGACAAGATTTTTGCTGATCTGCTCAATTGAGTTCGAAAGTTCCTCGATGGCCGTGTTGGACTCGTTCACCGAATTGAAGAGAGAATCGGACATGGAGGAAACCTCTTCTATGGAAGCACCCATCTCCATGACGCTGGAAAAGCTGTCGTTTGAAGAGTTTTCAAGGACATGGATCCCCTCGGTGACCTCGTCGATCATCTTCTTGTTGCCCTTCACCGATTCCATGGTCTCCGATGCCAGACCGGCCTGCTGGTCGATCCCCTCCTGTACATCGCTATAGACCTGCGCGATGCTCACGTTGGCCTGGGAGATACTTTCGTAGGATTGATCCACCCTATTGATGATCGCGCCGAGCTGAGCCAGGGTATTGTTCAGGTAGTTGGCAAGATCCAGGAATTCATCGCGGGTCGTAACATTCACCCTTGCAGTGAGATCCCCGCCTCCCACCCTGACAAGCACATTAAGGACCGTCTTCATGTGTCTGAGCAGGAAGATGACGACCAGGTGAAGGAGGATAACACCCAGGATCGAAGCGACGGCGAACTGTGCGATAAGTTTTTCGGTGATATCGTTAAGTTCGCTCACAATGAGTCCGTGGTCCATGCCCACTCTGATCACACCGGCGACCCCGAAAAGGACAGGAACGGCTACCTCCAGGATATCGCCCACCTCCTCAATCTCAAAACGGGAGATCTTGTATTCCTCCTCTCCGGTAAGCGTGTTCCGCCCCAAGAGTTTTTCAGAATATCCCTTTTGAAAAACACCGGCACCCATATAACCATCGGCATCCTGGACGTAGATGTAGTTGACTCCGCGGACGTCCTTGTAACCGTCCATGATGGACTGGACGGATCCAAAATCCCGGTTGATAAGTTTATCTTCGTTGGTACTGGCTATGGTGAGGGCAAGGGCCCTGGCCTTGCTCTCAAATTCACGGTTCATGGTAGAGTTGAATTTGTTACGTATAAACAGAACGTTAACCACTGCGAGTATTGTCATCACAACGACCACGACAGTCGTGATCTTCACTCCGATCTTGATCCTGACCCCTCCCCTTTTACCAGGATCGGGCGTTTTCACAGATCTGGCCCC
>JALHUC010000501.1 GCA_022865845.1 bacterium
AAAAAATCGTCTTTATAGCAACCGTACTTAACCCCAAGTTCCCGCCTTCCTCTGCGATCCTCCGCGTCCTCTGCGGTTAGCCAGCTTTTGACTTTATTCTACGTTCTGCATTCTGTGTTCTACGTTTCATGATCCATCCCAGGCTTTTCCTTTGGACTTTGGACCTTGGACTTTGGACAGTCTTCAATGCAGTCTCGGTCTCCTTATCAGCGCCAGCGCGGCAAGACCCAGCAGGAAGAACACTACCTGGGCCGACCAGGCCGCGATGGAAGCGGGTAGGATACCGGCAAAGCCGAGGGACAGGGAAAGGGTATAAAAAGACCAGAAAACGGCTCCAAGGAAGATGCTTATGCCGATCCCCATAGGGACACCGCTCCTTACAGGCACGATGAAGGCCACAGGAAGGGAGAGGATGGTGAAGACCAGGGATATGATCGCCGCGGAGGCTTTCTGGAAGAAATTGACCTCGTATCTCGCGTAAGGAAGACCAGCCACTTTCAGGTTGCGGATGTATTTTTTTAGCTGGGATCGTCCCATCTCCTCCGGTTTCCTGCGAACCCGTTGGAATTCATCTGGGTTGGTCCTGATAGGAAGACGTTCATTGTTCAAAACCTTGGTGTCGATAAGGATTCCGTTTGTAAACCTCCTTAGGAACACCTTTTCGGCCCGCCAGGTGCCATTGTCCCAGTGCGCGCTCCCGGCGTCCAAGCGGAGGTTCAGACTGCGAAGGCCGCCGTCCTCGAACTGGAGGATCGTCGGTTCCGTGAGCATGGTTCCCTCGTTTTCCACCGACCGGATGTGGATGACACGGTTCCCATCCCTGAGCCAGATCCGGTCGGTACCGACCACCGAGGCCCCCGCTCCGGAATTCTTGTGCACCAGATCCCGGCTTATCCTGTTGGCGCCCGGGACCACAGATTCGGTCATATAAAAGGAAAGCAGGCTTACGCATAGAGCAGATGCAAGTATCGGCAAGCTCAGACGGACTCCGCTTATCCCCGAAGTGAATATGGCGGTCATCTCACCATTGCGTTTCATTCCGGTAAGGGTGAGAAGTGTAGCGATGAGAGACGCGACAGGAGCTGTCTGGTACAAAAGATAGGGTGTCTTCAGGAAGTAATGCAGAGCGACAATGCCCGATGAAAGTCCTCTCCGGCTATAATCCCAAAAGGTTAACGCCACATCCGAAGCCAGAAATACTGTCACCAGAACGACAACAGCGGGGAAAAAATACAGGATCCACTTCCTCGTAATATATCGATCCAGAAGGGTCACGGCCTGTTTACTCCGGATGCTCTTGTGCCCCTGAGCTGGATAGCGGTAAATATCGGAAAGACGGCGAGGCCCGCCAGGACGAGAAATATCACCGGGAACCAGGCCCCCAGGGCGGCGGGGATCATCCCCTGGTACGCCAGGCGCGACCCCACGGAAAATAGCAGGAAGTTCATGAGGAAGAGGAGGAGGCTTCCGGTAAAAGCCGTTATTTTCCCGTGCCTGCCGGAGGAAACCGCAGCGGGAAATACGACAAACGGATAGAGAAGGACGGTCAGGGGGAAAGCGAGGCGCCTGTTGACTTCGACAGCGTACATGGCCGCCAGACGCCTGTTTGTCTCGTTATCGGTTTCTCCGGACCAGGATCTGAGGTCCTCATTGGAAGCGCCCATGAGGTACTCTTTAGCTCTTAGGTTTGTCCTGGGAGTTTGGCTCTGGATCCTTGAAACCAGGCTGTCAAAGGATCCCGAACGGTATTCGTTCCCGGCGGAAGCGACAGGATGAATTGTCCCGTTCTCCATTTTCAGGATCAGATCGTTCGACTCGGCTGAGGGGGGTTGTATCTCGCCCCTCTGAGCGATAATGATCTCTCCCGTTTCTGCCTCACCCAGGTCACTGCGGATCATGACAAGACCGTCTATGCGGCCGGAATTTCTATCAAAACCGCCGACGAGAAGGAGAGTGCCCTGGATCCCATCGAACAGCGCTCCCGGTTTTAGATCGTTTATGAAGCTCTGTCTCGCCATGTTCACAAGACGGGTGTTGTAGTGGCGGAAGCTGGCTGGTCCCACGTATCCGGTCACTACATAAGCCATAACGAAGGTTAAAACGGAGAAAGCGATGAAAGGCGTCAGCAGCCGGAGAGGAGCGATCCCGGAAGCCATGATAGCCAGAAGCTCTCTTTCCTGTTTCATCTGCTCCAGGGTCCAGATCATGGATATGAGGAAGGCCAGGGGGATCGTGTAGGCCAGAAGGGGCGGCGCCAGTAAAAGAAAGGACAGGAAAAAATCCCTGACGCTACTGGCGAGAGGCGCCAGCTGCTGAACCTGCCGTGAGGCCTGATCTATAAGGAACAGAACTGTGAAAACCCCGATCGCGGCTGCGAAAGTGGACACGAACTTATTGAGGATGTATTTGTAAAGTTTCCAGGGCATAAAATATAATTCCTGATATCAAAAGGTGCATTGGTGAATCGTGAACCGTGAACTGTGAACCGTGAATCGTGAATCGTGATCCGTGATAGATGATTGAGGCACCAAATATGGACCTGGAACTGGGCTTGGTGGCTGGTGAAAATCTTCCAAGGACCAGGACTTGGACCAGGTCAAAGATTTTTCCAGACCCTAGACACTAGACACTAGACACTGCTCTCCACTCTATACCATACCCACCTGATGCACGGGAACCTGGATGTTCAACAAAAGTCCATTTTTTACGTTACCTTTCGGGGACTTCGGTTGACTGATACAATGGCAAATGGTAGTTTTGGTAAAGGATGCCAATATGAGGAGGGAA
>JALHUC010000053.1 GCA_022865845.1 bacterium
GGACACGAGTTCAGGGTTTTACAGGAGAGGCCCGCTGGGATGCCATCAGGGAACTTGTTGAGGCGGTGGGTGTTCCGGTCATTGGCAGCGGGGATGTAGCCACTGGGGAGGAAGCCTCCCGAATGCTTTCCCAGACAGGCTGTGCAGGGGCTATGGTGGGAAGGGGCGCCCTGGGAAAACCGTGGATTTTCAACGCAATGCATGCCTATATTGCAGGCACTAAACCTGAATACAACGGAAATTTCAGCCCGGAACTTGTGCAAACGCACATAGAGATGCTCCTGGACTATCTCCCTGGGAGGCGCAGCGTCGGGCACCTGAGAAAGCATTTGGGATGGTATAGTAAGGGGTTCTCGGGCGGAAGTGGCTTTAGAAGAGAGATTAACGGGCTTTTGGAACCACATGAGATTATCCAGGCGGCCGAGGAGTTTTTTAAACAGAAGGAGGAAGGAGGAAGGTGGAAGGTGGAATAAAGGCAGCCATAAATCAGTTTTTCTTCCATATTCCATATTCCCTATTCCCTCTCCCCTATTCTTTTTTTGGATTTTGAATCATGAACCTGGAATCACACCTGACAGATTCATTAGTCGAGGGTCTTTTCCTCTTCGACACCCAGGCGCACCTGGTCAGGATCAATCCGTCCGGAGAGCGGGTCCTGGGACGCTCATGGAACGCAGTAGCCAACGAGAGCGTTGATGAGATCTTCTCCGGGAACCCCGAGTTGGGCGAAATAGTGAAGGCGGCCTTGAGTGAGAACAGGGCGGTGGTTCACAGCGGGGTCACCATGCCCGGTGGCGAGGGCAAAACCGTAAATCTGTCCGTGAGCGCCTCACCGATCCAGGAGGCCGACGGAACAATATTGGGAGTAGCCCTCCTTATTCGGGACGAGACCCTTTTACGAGATATGGATCGTGCTAACCGTCGTGCGGACCAGCTTGCTACCTTCGGTGTCCTGAACGTCGGCATGGCTCACGAGATCAAGAACCCCCTCGGCGGGATCAAGGGAGCCACCCAGCTTCTTGGTGCGGAACTTACACCGGACAGCCCGATGATGGAGTACTGTGAAGTCATACTGCGTGAGGTTGACCGTATCGACGGGCTCCTCGAAACCCTCCTCGCCGCAGTCCCCAGAGGGGAACTCCGCACCACGGAGATAAACATCCACGAAATTCTGGATGAGGTTGTGCACCTTCTGAAACTGTCCGAGGAAACAGCCGGCCTGTCGTTCCTTCGCCTTTATGACCCCAGCCTGCCGACTTTGCACGGTGACCGGAACGGGCTTCTCCAGGTGTTCCTGAACCTGCTCAAGAACGCCGTCGAAGCGTCCGCATCGGGAGGTGAGATCACTATCAAGACACAGGTCCCGGTTGGCGGACCTATCGGTACTTCGACTGCGCCTCGGTCGGGATCCAGGGGAGGGGTCCTGGAAGTGGTGATCAAGGACGAGGGGCAAGGGTTCGACCCGGACATAAAAGAATACACCACTCCTTTCGTCACCACCAAGTCCAAGGGAGTTGGGCTGGGCCTTGCCATCAGCGATCAGATCATCCACGACCATGGCGGCTCCCTCGTGCTGGACAACAGGGAAGGGGGAGGGGCGGTAGTCCGCGTGTATTTGCCGTTGAATGCAGGATGACTCAGCGTTCAGCGGCAAATAAGTGAACCGTGAAGGGTGAAAGGTGAATCGGATTCAGGATCCTATCAATTTAAAAGATCCGTTCACTGTTTACTGTTCACCGTTCACTAAGATTTTTCCGAGAAAGGAAAAATAATGAGTAAAAAAATATTAGTCATCGAAGATGACCAAAGCATGCGGTGGGTGCTGGACAAATCCCTTTCCAGGGAAGGGTACAGCGTAACCTCGGTCCCGGACGGGCGGTCCGGAATATCGGCCGCC
>JALHUC010000502.1 GCA_022865845.1 bacterium
CCGAGATCATCAAGGCGGTCTCTGAAGGGGAACACCCTCTGTACCAGGGGATACATGAGTTCGAGTTCCTGGCCAGAAGCATCCACCAGATGATGCACACCCTGGAGGATAACAACAAATGGATCGACAGCCTCCTGTCCACGGTGGGCGCCCTTGTCATCGTCATGGACCCGGGAGGGGAAATAGTCCTGTTCAACCAGACATGTGAGAAAGTGACCGGATTTGACAGCGACGTCGTCCTCGGCAGGCACCTCTGGGACTTCCTCATTCCCCACACCTCGGTACCCCAGGCCCGGGAATCCTTCACCGAACTGGCCGAGAAAAGAGTACCCACCTCCTTCGAAGGCTCGGTCCTGACAAGTTCGGGCCGGGAGATCACCGTGCTGTGGAACAACACCTTCATCACCGATGAGAATGACGAGATCAAGTGGCTCATAGCCACCGGTATTGACATATCGAAGAGGATCAGGATGCAGGCAGAGATCAAGGAAAGAGAGCACTTCCTGTCCAGCATCTTCAGCAGCATCCAGGATGGGATCAGCATCCTGGACACCAATATGAACGTCATCGGCGTTAATCCGACAATGGAGAAATGGTACTCCTACAGGACACCGCTTACCGGGAAAAAGTGCTATGAAGTCTACCACGGGAGGGATTCCATGTGCGAGGAGTGTCCCAGTCGTGAGACCATCAAAACACGCAAAACCAGTTTTATGATTGTACCCCGAATCGGCGAGGACGGGTCGACGACCGGCTGGCTGGAACTTTACTCCTTCCCCTTCATAGACATGACCTCAGGAAGAATGAAGGGGGTCATCGAATACGTTCGCGACATCACCGATCGCAAGGCCGCGGAGGATAGGCTTCAATCATCCCTGTACGAAAAGGAGATTCTGCTCAAGGAGGTGCACCACAGGGTGAAAAATAACCTGCAGGTCATTTCGGGCCTCCTGAACCTCCAGGCTCATCACATCACCGACGAAAAAGCTCTGGAGATTTACAAGGAGAGCCAGAACCGTGTGGTGAGCATGGCGCTCATCCACCAAGACCTTTACCAGTCCAAAAATCTCTCCAGGGTGAACTTTGCCGAGTATGTACGGAACCTGGCTCAGAACCTCTTCACATCCTACGGGATCAAGAACAACAGGGTGCGTCTGACCCTTGACGCAGAGGAACTGGATATTGTGGTGGACACAGCCATTCCGTGCGGTCTGGTTGTCAACGAACTGATTTCAAACTCTCTGAAACACGGATTCCCCGATGGGAGAAAAGGCGAGATCAGGATCACCTTCGCTGCCTTTGAAGATGAGATGTTTATTCTGACTGTGGCGGATGATGGAGTGGGGTTCCCGGCGAAGAAGGATCCTGAGAAGACCGGATCATTGGGCTTACAACTGGTATCGGTCCTTGTCCAGCAGTTGGGCGGGACGCTGGAACTGGACAGAACGGATGGGACCTCATTTACCATCACCTTCAAGGAGTACTACGAAGCCGGAACCGAACTTCATTTCCCGTGATAACGAATCGTCGACGATCCAGTATTTTAATTCTGCCTGATCTAATTCCGGGCAAGCCTTGGGATCAGTTCCAGCCTTCGCACGAGGCTACGGGGGAACTAAGGGGGCCATCGGGTGAATTGTGGCTAAAAGCAGTTCCTGGTCCCTGGTTCCTGGTACTTAGTATAGGCGACAGGTGCCATGCTCTAGGAACTGCTTTCCTAGGATCCAGGCACTAGGCACCAGGCACTGATTAACGGTACCCCGTGGGGTCAGAGCTTCCTCCTTCGCCATCAGCCTTCGCTAAAGCTTCTGCTGACAGGAGGCTATGGCGGACAAGCGCAATGACAGGCGGAAAGGTTGCGCCTGGTATCAGGTTTTTTCTCTGGGGCCAGGACCCCCTGACACTACACTCTGCCCTTTTCCGCTTTTACCTTGACAACCAGCCTACGGAAGGACATTTTGCGGAGTGAACGTTCACTCCTGAAGGTGGTAGCATGTCAAGATCCGGAGAAGACAAACGCCAGGCTATCATGGAAGCGGCACTGGACCTGTTCGTGGAGCTGGGCTTTCACGGCGCCCCGACCTCGCTCATCGCCAAGCGTGCCGGCGTGGGCGTCGGTACCATCTACCGCTATTTTCAGAGCAAGGAAGAGCTCATCCATCGGATCTACGACGACCTGCA
>JALHUC010000054.1 GCA_022865845.1 bacterium
CGAACTGGTCGATACCCTGGTCTCCCTTATAGGCCCAGTTCTGGAGGAAAAAAGGCTTAACGATCGCTTGCTCATCATCCGGATCATGGACTCTGTCAAGGAGGGCCTTGGAAAGGTCGTTGGGCCGGGGCACCTTGTTTTAAAAGCCGTCTGCGCGTCCCTTTTGACTGCTGTGGTATTCATGTCCCTGGCTAACGGCCAGTATAGGGTCACTGCGAAAACCATCATTGAAGGCTCGGTGCAGCGCGCGGTAGTGGTGCCCTTCGACGGTTTCCTCCTTGAGGCGTCTGTAACGGCCGGTGACACCGTCAGGGAAGGACAGATCCTCTGCTCCCTGGACGACAGGGACATGAAGCTGGAGAGGTTCCGCTGGACCAGCCAACGGGAACAGTTCCAGCGCCAGTACCGCGAGGCCATGGCCGAGGGAAACAGGGCCAGTGTCAAGATCCTCCGTGAGCAGATCAGCCAGGCCGAGGCGCAGATAAACCTTCTCGACGAGCAGCTTGTTCGTTCCCGAATGTTAGCTCCCTTCGATGGTCTGGTGATCACGGGTGATCTCAGCCAGGCGCTGGGATCCCCGGTGCAGAGAGGACAGATCCTTTTCGAGATCGCCCCTCTTGAGGACTATAGATTGAGGTTGCGCGTGGACGAGAGGCAGATAAATATGATCAAACCCGGGCAGAAGGGGTCATTGATCCTGAATTCCTTGCCGGGGCAGCCGCAGCCCATGACGATCAGAAAGGTGACCCCCGTGGCGGCGGCCGAGGAGGGGAACAACCTTTTCATGGTAGAGGCGGACCTCGATAAAAATCTGGCCGGCCTGCGTCCCGGCATGGAGGGGTTCGGGAAGGTGGACATAGAAAAACGCAAGCTCATCTGGATCTGGACCCACGACGTTTACGATTGGCTCCGACTGTGGGTGTGGTCATGGTGGCCCTAGGGTGACCTCCCATGGATGATTCCCTGTTCAGCCCGTCCTGGTACCGCGTAGCTGACCTTAAACCCAGGCTCCGGACCCACGCCCGGATACACAGGCACAGCTACGGGGGTGAGGTCTGGTATGTTCTCCAGGACAACGTCTCCGGCCGCTTCTACCGTTTCACACCTATCGCCTATCACCTCATCGGTCTCATGGATGGGCAGCGCTCCATCCATGAGATCTGGGAGAAATCCGCCGAACGGTTCGGTGACGATGCCCCGACCCAGGGGGACATGATCAGGGTCCTGAGCCAGCTGCACTCGGCCGATGTACTCGTGAGTACCGTCCCCCCCGACGTAGAGGAGATCCTCACCAGGAGTGAGAAGGTAAGCCGCGGCAAGATCATGTCCTACATCAAGAGCCCTCTTTTCCTGCGTTTCCCCCTTTTCGACCCCGAGAGGCTGCTTCAGCGCACGGCTTTTATTTTCCGTCCTGCTTTCAGTGTCTTCGGATTTTTTGTTTGGGCCATCATGGTGAGCTGGGCCCTGTTCCAGGCGGCCCAGCACTGGCCGGAACTCACCCACAACATCGCGGACAGGATCCTGTCGGGACAGAACCTGCTCATCATCGGCCTGGTCTATCCTATTATCAAGGCTCTCCACGAATTCGGCCACGCCTACGCAGTCAAACGATGGGGGGGAGAGGTCCACGAGATGGGGGTCATGCTCCTGGTCCTCATGCCGCTGCCCTACGTGGATGCCTCGTCAGCGTCCGGCTTCACCGAAAAACGCCGCCGGATCCTTGTCACTGCCTCCGGTATAATGGTGGAGCTGTTCATCGCATCCCTGGCCATGATCGCCTGGCTCAACCTGGACCAGGGATTGGCCCGATCGGTGGCGTTTAACGCCATGTTCATCGGGAGCGTTTCAACGGTGCTCTTTAATGCCAATCCTCTGCTGCGGTACGACGGGTACTATCTCCTCTCCGATTTTCTCGAGATTCCCAACATGGCCCAGCGGAGCATCACCTGGATCGGGTACCTCATAAAGCGCTATATCTTCGGGATGAAGAAGACCGAGCAGCCCTACGCCCGGCCCGACGAGAAAGCGTGGCTTACCGTCTACTCCATCGCAGCTTTTATCTATCGGGCCTTTATCTACGTTTCCATTATCCTGTTCATCTCCGGAAAGTTCTTCATCATTGGCATCCTGCTGGGCATCTGGGCTTTTATCAACATGGTCGCCCTGCCGGTATTCAACCGGATCAAATTTGTCGTGTTCAGCCCAGCCCTCCGCGAAAAGAGGTTACAGGCCGTTCTCCTCTCTTCGGTGGCCATTGGTCTCATAGCGGCCCTGATCTTCCTGGCGCCCTTTCCATCCTGGACGCGCACGGAGGGCGTCGTCTGGGTGCCCGAAGGGTCCCTGGTAAAGGCGGGAGCCTCTGGTTTCCTGGGAACTGCTCAGGTCCCTTCAGGATCCACGGTCCAGAAGGGCCAGGTCCTCATCCAATGTACTGACCCTCTCCTGGATGCCCA
>JALHUC010000503.1 GCA_022865845.1 bacterium
ATCAATTCCAAACCCCACCGACCACTGGTCGTTTACACGGTAAGCTGCGGAAGGGTTGATCTTGACCATTTCTATCAAGGTCTCGGTGGCCACATAATTAAAGGAACCCACTTTCCACTCGGTGCCCAAACCGAAGGGTGCGGTAACCCCAAGACCGATCCACCACTGGCCTTCGCCGAGGTGGTTTGTGTAATAGAAGGATGGCGGCATAAAACTACCGTCTTCGGCTGATGTTTTAGTCCCGCCAAGATCCGTGTAGTCATTGTGGGTTGAGACGGATGTCACTCCGGCCTGGATGCGGTTACCCTCCAGTTGCGTGATACCTGCGGGGTTGAACTGGACGGCAGAGGGATCATCTGCCATACCCACGAAAGCGTTACCAAAACCCATGGCCTTGGCACCCGCCTCAGGTATGCGGAATCCACCCGCAGCGGCCGGGCCGGCAGCGAGCATCAGCATCGCTGCTGCTGCAAGTAATATCGTAAAGTTCCTCTTCATTGATCGGCTCCTTTCCTCTCATTCATGTTTAAAAAAGATCCTTTCCCACAGGAAAGGCCAGTCATCACGACCTGATTAACGAACCGTCATATAACACGGTTTTACGTCCGTTTGTCAATCCTGGTACAGGGAGTCCAGCTCTTTCCAGTACTTTCGTGTGATCTCCTTGCGTTTGAGTTTGAGGGTCGGGGTCACCTCCCCATCCTCCTGGCTGAATTCCTGCTCCATGAGCTTGAATTTTTTTATGCGCTCAAAGGGAGCGAACTCTTCCAGGGCCTCATCCACCCGGCGCTGGATGAGGGCGTTGATCACCGGATGATTGCACAGTTGGGCGTGGGTGCTGAACTTGATCTTGTGTTCCTCGGCGTACTTTTCCACCCTCTCCCAATCCGGCACGATGAGAGCCGAGATGAACTTCCTCGCGTCACCATAAGCGAAAGCCTGGTCGATGAACTTATCGGCCGAAAGCGCGTTCTCGATAGCGGCCGGTGCCACATTCTTGCCCCCGGAGGTCACGATGAGGGATTTCTTCCTGTCGGTGATAACCAGGAAACCGTCACCGTCAATGTGCCCGATATCTCCCGTATAAAACCAGCCGTCAGCATCTATGGCCTCGGCAGTCTCCTCCGGCCGGTTGTAATAACCCACCATTATGTTGGGGCCTTTGGCCAGTATCTCACCATCCTCGGCAATCTTTACCTCCACCTCGGGAATAGTGTGCCCCACCGTACCGAACCTCAGACTATCGGCAAAGTTGGCGGATATAACCGGAGATGTTTCCGTCAGGCCGTAACCTTCCAGTATAAGAAGTCCGGCAGCGTGGAAGAACTCGGCTATGTGCTTGTTTAAAGGCGCACCGCCGGAGATCATGAGCCGGATCCTGCCCCCAAAGGTTTCCCTTAGTTTGGCAAAGACCAATTTGTCTGCGATCCGGTGCCCTCGGGCAAGAAAGCCATCCACCGGCTGCCCGGTCTGAAGTCGCCAGCTGACCTTGGCGCCAATTTTAAGGCAGGCCGCGAAGATCATTCTTCTCGGAAGAGCGCTCTCTCTCACACGGTCCAGGATCCGCCCGAAAGCCTTCTCGTAGATCCGGGGAACGCTCACCAGGATCGTCGGGTGGACCTCCGACATGTTTGCCACGACAGTTTCGATGCTCTCGGCATAGTGGATGAGCCCTCCGGCATACAGGAACAGGTAAAGGGCGATGCGCTCAAACACGTGAGAAAGGGGCAGGAAGGAAAGACAGCTGTCCGTTTCCCCGACGTCGATGACCGCAAGGACCCCCCTCACGTTGGAAAGGAAGTTGTCGTGGGTGAGCACGACACCTTTGGGTTCACCGGTCGTGCCGGATGTGTAAATAATAGTAGCGAGGTCGCTCTTGCGGCCTCCCGCTATGGAGCGACCCATGCTCTCCCATACCTCCGGAGGGGCCCCGCACCCGAGAACGACAAGATCCTCAAGGTACATGACACCTTCGGGCAGTGTCCTTGAGGGGATTTTATCAAAAACGATTATTGTAGCCAGGTCCGGCAGCTCACTCCGGATCTGCAGGATACGGTCAAGGAAATCGGCATTGGATACAAAGATAGCCTTTGCGGCACTGTCCTTCAGGATATAGCGGATCTGTGAAGGTGTAAGGGTCCAGTAAAGAGGAACGACCACTCCTTTGGTGGCATATATGCCGAGATCCGCAAAGGCCCATTCCGGACGGTTCTCCGACAATATGGCAATGGAATCGTTGTGACCGAGACCCAGCTGAAGAAGACCCCTTGCCACATCCCTGTAGGCCCCGGCAAGTCTGCTCCAGGTCACGTCCACCCACGATCCGTTCTGTTTACTTTGCATAACAGTGCGGTCGCCGTATTTAGCAGCTCTGGCATCCACCATCTGGACGATGGTCTCCTCAGACGAATGGAGAGTTTTACCCTTTTCCGTTATGGTTTGCGACATAAGCCTCAGTCCTCCAAATCCAGATCCGCGATATATTCTTCATACTCTTCCGGTGTCATAAGAGAATCGATCTGCTGAGGGTCGTCAAGCTGCACCCTGATAAGCCAGCCTTCCCCGTAAGGATCCTCGTTGATGAGTTCGGGATCCCCCTCAAGATCGAGATTGATCATCATTACCGTTCCGGTGACCGGAGCTACCATGTCCGACACGGTCAATGTCGACTCTATTATACCGAAGGTTCCCGTGATCTCGATATCATCCTCGACATCAGGCAGATCCACAAAAATGGTCTCACCAAGCTCGGCCTGAAGATAATCGCTCAGTCCAATGAGAGCCTCGTTACCTTCGGGTTTGACCCAGAGGTGATCCTTTGTATACCTGCAGTTTCCAGAAACGTTCATCTTTTCCCCCCGCCAGCGCGTCAAAAACCCCTGAATCGTCATTGAATATAATGTGTTACGATCCTGGAGCAACAAATCTTTTTACCCTGACAAACTATTCTGTACCCTATTTTTACCCAGATATTCCTATGAATCTATCAGGCTTCTTCTACAGATTCATAGGAATATTTTTCGACTCTATTTCTTCCGTTCATTTTGGCCTTGTAGAGAGCTTCATCGGCCTGTTTGAGCAGACCATCCATATCCTTTTCGGCACCCTCAATCAATGTGGCACACCTATGCTGACAGTTACATCCCCGGCTGCAGGCAAACCATCAAAATGGCAGCCCTCAACGGCAGCCCTCAACCTTTCTGCAGCCCTCATGGCACCATCGGTATCCGTGTGGGGCATGATCACCACGAACTCCTCACCCCCGTATCGGGCAACAAGATCAGCCTTCCGCATAACATCAAGCATGATCGATGCTGTTTCTTTTAAAACGGCATCGCCGCGAGGGTGGCCGTAAGTATCGTTCACCATTTTAAAACGGTCCAGATCAGCCATAAGGACGCTCATGGGATCGCCGTACCTCACGGACCGGTTGAATTCGTCCTCAAGGGACATCCTGAAAGAACGCAAGTTGGCAAGGTTAGTCAGGGAATCCCTGGTGGCCATTTCCTCCATCATGCCCCTCTGAGCCTTGAGGAGGTCCTGGAGGTCCTGGAGGTGCTTGATGTGAAGCATGTCATTCAGGCGGACCTTGAGGATGGAAGAGATAAACGGTTTGGAGATAAAATCGTTGGCACCGAGTTCGAACGCTTTAACCACTTCGGTCACATCGGATTCCGATGTGACCATGACAATAGGGATGTTCATGAGGCTCGGATTCGCTCTTGCCATGCGGAGGAACTGGTAGCCGTCCATTCGCGGCATATTCAGGTCGCAACACACCACGTCCACATCCTGCTCTGGATCGGAAAAAATCTTCCAACCCGACACGCCGTCCGGGGCCTCCAGAAAGTGGTTAAAATCACCATCTGCAGTGAGGATCTCTATCAATTCCTCCCGGACAGCAGCCGAATCGTCAATTATGAGAAGGGTTCCCATATCCAGTCCGCCTTCAGGTAGAAGGCACCTTTTTCCAATCGGCAAGGAACATATCTATTCCGATATCGGTAAGGGGATGTTTCGAGAGCTGCCCGATCACCTTGAACGGTATGGTCGCGATATCGGCGCCCAGAAGTGCCGACTCGAGGACGTGGCCCGGATGACGGACACTTGCCACGATAATTTCGCTGTCAAAATCGTAGTTCTCCTTGATCTCCATGATATCCGCGATGACATCCATCCCCACAGCTCCAGTGTCATCAATACGGCCAACGAAGGGGCTGATATAGGAAGCTCCCGCTTTGGCCGCCAGGAGGGCCTGAAGAGGTGAAAAAACAAGGGTCACATTGGTCCGGATGCCTTCCTCGCTACAGATCCTGACAGCCTTGAGCCCTTCCGTAGTCATGGGTACCTTGACAACAACATTATCCCCGATGGTCACAAGGTCCCTGGCCTCCTTTACCATCCCCTGGGCATCCAGACTGACCGTCTCAAGGGAAACCGGTCCCGGGACCATGCCGCAGATCTCCTCTACCAGGGGACGGAACTCCTTGCCCTCCCTGGCCACGAGGGTCGGGTTGGTGGTGACTCCGTCGATGAGCCCCATTTCGAGGGCCTGGCGTATTTCGTCAAGGTTGGCTGTATCAAGAAAAAATTTCATCATCTACTCCTTAATTTCCTAACCGCAGAGGACGCAGAGGAACGCGGAGGAATTCTGAAAGAAAATAGTCAAGCCCGGGTTTTAACCCTGCATCCAAATCAAAGTATTGTTTTTATTGTTTTGCTTCCCTTGTGTACCTATGCGGATCGTGCAGCCTACCAACGGGCTGCCTCCGCGAACTCAGCGGTAAATCTTCCGAATTTGTCATCAGAATTGATAGCCAACGCCGATATTCAGCAGGTTCTGCCCGAAAAGGTGGGCTTCAGCGTTGAAGTAGAAATTATAGTCCATGAAATAATCCACACCGAAGAGCAGATGAGCCTGCCCGTTCTCATTCTCGTTCCAACCTGCTCCATCCAGATTGATGAAGGAGGAGGAGAATCCAGCGTAGGCGTTGGTCCCGCCGGTCCGGGCTGAACCGATGAGTGACAGCTGGCTTTCCAGCATATCCACAGTATCGCCGGCCTCACTGCTCTGGGACCAGAGGACCTGGGCATCCAGGCTCGCCCTGAATCCGGTATCGCTCTCCTGACCCACCAGATCCAGGAGCACTCCGCCACCGTAGGCAAAATCCAGCGACCCTTCAAAGGATCCTGCTTCCATATCAGCAAAGCCCAGCTTCAGGTAGGGCATGATCCTGCCGCCGCCTGCGAAGGCGCCCTTGACCATGAAGGATTTGCTCGTAACATCCTCGTCACGGATGTCCAGTGTCGTATAGCCAATGGACCCGGACAGGGAGAATCCGCCCGTCTCAGAAGAGCGGACAGGAGCTCCTACAGACAGAGCATGGGCCGAAGGAACGGGACAAAATACCGCCGCCATGACCAAAGCAACAAGACAAGTATATAACGATCTCATGGGCTTCTCCATAGAATCAGTGATCGGTGATCGGTGATCGGTGATCGGTTTAAAAAATCGTGATTCGTGATTAATAATAATGATCCAAGCGCTTTTGATCTTATTCTACGTTCTACATTTTGCGTTCTGCATTCTTTTCTCGGATCCTAGACCCTAGACCCTAGATCCTCTGATCTTTACTATATGACACTTCACACTCCCTTGAGCAAAAGTAAACCGTCTTCCCCCTCACCCGCCGCTTCAGTGCGCTGCTAAGTGGAACATACACACCGCAGTGAGGATCGCAAACCATTTCCTCGCCTTCCACTTTCTGCCCCGTGCTGACCGGCGTGCCACTACCTATCAACTTCCGCAGCGCCCAGTAAAGGGCCCCAATGAGCATCAACCAGATCAGGACACGCAAGGGCACAACCTCAACCAGTCAGCCACAGGAAACCTCACCTTCGGGAGTTCCCATGAATGAGGGACAGTGTCTCGCTCCGTGTCCTTTCATCCCTCCTGAAGGATCCCCTCACGGCGCTGGTGACCGTTGTCGCATTAGGTTTCCGCACTCCCCTCATGGACATACACAGATGCTCCGCCTCGATTACAACCATGACTCCCTTGGGATTCAACCCCTCCATTATGCTGTCAGCCACCTGGGTGGTCAAGCGTTCCTGGACCTGAGGCCTGGATGCGTAGGTCTCCAGCACCCGGACGATCTTCGAAAGCCCCACGATCCGTCCCCCCTCGGGTATGTAGGCCACGTGCGCCATTCCGGCAAAGGGGAGGAGATGGTGTTCGCACACCGAATAAAGGGGGATTTCCTTGATGAGGACCATTTCATCGTGGGACTCACCTTCTACCGGCACCAGATGCTCCATGGGGTCCAGATCTATCCCTGAGAAGATCTCAGAATAAAGGTCTGCTACCCGACGGGGCGTATCCAGAAGCCCGGGGCGCCCGGCATCCTCACCAACACCTTCAAGGATGAGTCGAACTCCCTCCTCAATCTTCTTTCTGTCCATCTCCAACCTCCGACACATAGGCCGCCACCGCCAGGTCCCTCATCTTTGCCGCCGGGATCCCGGTCTTTTCAGCAAGCCGCTGGACATCCTCGAACTCCGGCTTGAATCGCCATTGTCCGGATGGTGATCTCCATCTCTTGAACAACACCGGGCCGTGTTGTGTGTTCACGACAATCATCTCCCTGTCCAGCACTGTTCGACCGGCTCCCCAGAACCGCAGCCCGGCGCTGCCTGACAGATCGAGGACCGCATCGATGAGTGTCTGTTTTTTTTCCATGGGGGCAAGCACTCTGAGAAGGACCCCGATCCGCCCTTTTTTTGTAAAGGCAGGGATAACATGGACCTCCCGAGCCCCGGCTGCCTGAAGAGCCTCGGTGACAGGAGCAAGGTATTCAGGGCTTACGTCGTCGATGCCGCACTCGATGATGACTGCGCTGAGAGTTTCCTCATTCGGGGCTTTGGATGCCAGAAAAATACGCAGCAGGTTGGGAAAGCCCTTAAAATCCCTGCTTCCCGCTCCATTGCCCGAATGGTGGATGGTCATGGGCCCGATGGGCCCGAACTCATCCACTATTTCTTTCAATATGGCAGCCCCGGTGGGTGTGGTCAACTCGGCATCTGGACCGTCGGCAAATACCATCATACCCTCAACCAGGCGTGCCGTAGCTGGAGCAGGAACCGGCATCTTTCCGTGGCTTGTCTGGACATAACCCCGCCCAAGGTTGATGGCTCCACAGAGGACCTTTTCGGGATCAAAATAACTCAAGGCCGTAATGGCACCGACGATGTCGGCAAGGGTATCCTGGCCGCCCAGTTCGTGCAGGTGAACTGGACCATCGGGCAGCCCGTGAGCCTTTCTTTCGGCCTCACCCAGGGATTCCAGAGTTCGGAGAACGCGCCCAACGACAGGATCAGGGAGCCCTGATGCCTCCACAAGCTTCACCATCTCCCCCAGGGTCCTGCTCTGTGGCCCACCGATGACCTTTACCTCGCAGGCCACACCTGCCAGGCCGGACCGTGTGACCGGAAGTGCCGAAAGCTCCACCTCTCCCGGTATGACAGATTCAACCGCATCGGAGATCACTTCCAATGGAACTCCCAGTGAAAGAAAGGCCCCGAGGAGCATGTCACCGGACACACCGCTGAATGGATCTATATAAAGGATAGACTTAGTCATAATTAAAGTCCTGGACCTAGTCGTAGTCCTAGACCTAGTCGTTGTAACAGCCATGAGATACGACTACCTAACTACCAGACACCAGGTCAAGGTCCAGGTCTAGGTCTCTTCTTTTTCCTTTCCTAAAATCATATGCGCCGCTACTGCCGCCCCGTAACCGTTGTCTATATTGACGACGGTAAGGCCGCAGGCGCAGGATGCAAGCATGGTGAGAAGAGGAGTAAAC
>JALHUC010000504.1 GCA_022865845.1 bacterium
AAGTGCATTTGTCGGAAATCCCATTGTTCATGTTCCGGAACTTCTGGGTGTCGTAGATTAAATTGAGCTGTACCTGATGCAAACAGCCTGTTTTGAAGGGGCAATCATATAAGCGATTGGATTCCGGATCATAGCTTTCACTCTGCCCGAAATGACAGGGCAGGGTAATGGGTTTTGGGTTTGGGGTTGAAGGTTTATTCTGCGTTCTACATTCTGCGTTCTACATTCCGAACTTACAAGACACCCCGACACCCCGTTTCGTTCCGAAGGAACAGCTCTTACTCCCCGACATTCCTCACTGGCCACCCCGAACCCTCTCTCATCCCTTGTCCTGCAAGTCCCTGTTGTTGTACGATTCATTTAAACCGGGGAGGGACCGCCGTGGGCAACAGGCCGCTGCCCTCTAACCTTTTTTGAAAGGATTTGGGATATTGCACAACGAATCGATCGATCGATGGATCCACGATCACACATTCGGACAGGACCAGGCTACTGATGGGGAAAGAAGGACCATTATCGTCATAGCTATAACTGCCTTGGTGATGGTGGTCGAGATCGCCTCGGGTTTTCTCTCCGGTTCCATGGCCCTCCTTGCCGACGGCCTCCACATGGGGTCTCACGCCACTGCTTTAACCATAACGGCTTTCGCCTATTACTACACCCGCCGGCATGCCAGAGATAAACGCTTTAATTTCGGTACAGGAAAGATCAATTCTCTGGCAGGTTTCGCCAGCGCGATTTTACTTGTGGTGTTCGCACTTGTGATGGCGGTGGAGAGTATCAAGCGGCTGATCTCGCCAGTTGCGATCATATTCGACATGGCGATCATTGTGGCCTTCCTTGGATTAGTGGTGAACGGTGCCTGCCTGTTCATCTTGAGAGGACGGGAAGATGACCATCATCACCAGGACGGTAATGAAATCCACGATCACGGCCATTGGCTTAAGCGAGATCACAACCTCTGGTCAGCATATCTGCACGTCCTGGCAGATACCCTTACCTCCTTCCTTGCCATCATCGCGCTTCTCGCGGGGAAATACTTTGGGCAGGTATGGCTTGATCCCTTCATGGGTATTGTCGGGGCGCTCCTGGTGGCACGATGGTCCTGGGGGCTGATCAAGGTATCCGCCCACGTTCTCCTGGACATGCAGGTACCTGAGTCTCTTAGTAGGAGGGTGAAAGAAGCCATCGAATTGGCGGATGGCAACCGGGTGAGTGATCAGCACATCTGGGCAATCGGGCCGGGTATTTACGCGGCCGAGATCGCTGTCGTTACGAGAAAACCCAGACCGCCTGACACTTACTGGGATCTGCTCCCGGACGACCTGGGCCTCGTCCATTTCACAGTTGAGGTTCATGCCTGTCCAGAAACCTGATTAGCGTATCTTGGATTTTTAACTTTTTTCAAGGGGAACCAATGGTGTCCGAGTGTGAATTTTCGCATATAAAAGTTATTCAGCTGGATATGGTACGATTCGCACTCCGGAACCACTGATTTTAAAGGAAAGATAGATGAATCCCATTGTCGACCCCAGAGATTTTCCAGCAAGCAGCAAGTGTACATATCTGAATGCCGCCAACGTCTCCTTGATGTACCAGGGCGCTGAAAAAGCTGTCATTGAATGGCAAAAAGACCTTGCTGAAAACGGCAGTATAAACTTTGATGAAACTGCTGAAGCGGCCGTATTCGGTGACTTGCATCGCGCCTCCGCACGTCTTTTTAACGCCCGGCCCGAGGATATTGCAGTAGGCTCCAGCGCAACGGAGCTTATCAGTTCCCTGGCATGGGCGGTCGCCCCTGAGTCCGGGACCAATGTGGTCAGCACGGATATCGTCTTTCCAAGTACAATTTATCCCTGGCTACGCGTGGCAAGGCACACGAATTGTGAGGTCAGGCTCGCTGAAGGCAAAAACAGCTACACTGATCCGGATGATGTGATCCGACTGATCGATGATCGTACTGCTGTTGTGTGCGTTTCACACGTTGAATACAGCGGCGGACAGCGCTATGAACTTAAAGAACTGGCTGGCGTGGCGCATGATCATGGCGCCCTCCTGGTGGTTGATGCGACCCAGTCTGCCGGCGCCATACCGATCGATGCAACAGCCAGTGGTGTGGATGCCCTGGTCACCGGCGGCTACAAGTGGCTTTGCGGACCGTTCGGTGCGGCAGTGATGTATCTCGCACCTCATCTGCAGGATCAACTGGACCCGGGACTCGTAGGATTTCGCAGTCATAAAGACATGTGGGATCTTCGGGCGGACCGGCTTGAGTTCCCGGCAACGGCACAGCGCTTTGAGTGCAGTACAATGGCTTTTGGCTGTGCCATAGGCTTGGCGCGTTCGATAGAATTTATCGTGGATGTCGGTGTGGAGCGCATTTTTTCGTACAATAAGTATCTGGCTAATTTGTTGATCGAGGGCCTTCAAGAGCGGAACGTGGAAATTGTCTCGCCTCATAATGAGGCGGAGCGGACATCCATTGTGGCTGCACGGTTTCCGGGGAAGGATCCGGGGGAAGTCGCTCGAAAGCTCAAAGCGGCCAGCGTCATGGTCTCAGCGAGGAAGGATTTTGTCAGATTCTCGCCCCACCTTTACAATCAGTCGGCTGATATTCAACGAACTTTGGACAGGCTCGATGAGCTATGACCATCCTGGCTTCTTGGGGTCAGGCCGGGAATTTGGCAATAGGCATACCCAAAACAAGTTAATAAGGAACTTCTGGGGGCCTACCACTGGATTTTAGTCTGGCGACAGCTCGCGCCGACCCAAAGATGTAATATTTCAGCACTATCCAAACAAGAATGTTTCCCTCCTTTAACAAATCTGTTTAAATACCCATATGAAACCAGAAAAGGACAAAGTGCGAGAGTTTACGACAAAGGAACTGGCCGAATACGACGGCAAGGATGGTAAACCGGTTTACGTCGCCTTCGGTGGTACGGTTTATGACGTGTCTAAAAGTGCCCTGTGGAACAAAGGGTCGCACTTCAGGAGGCATTTGCCAGGTACGGATCTTTCCGACCAGTTGGGATGCGCCCCACACGGAGCGGATGTCCTGGACCGGCCAGGCATCGAAGCCGTCGGATCTCTTATAACAAGGCCTGCTGAAGACCCCATACCGCCTCTGCTGGCAGCCATTTACCGGAGGTTCCCCTTCCTTCGTCGGCACACCCATCCGGCATCCGTTCATTTCCCCATAGCGTTTCTCACTGCGGCGAGCGCTTTTACCCTTATTGACCTTCTGTTGCCGGATCTTTTTGGTATGGACCATGAGAAAACGGCCTTTTTAATGCTGGTTCTCGCCTCGTTATTCACACCCATCACCATCGCCACAGGTGTGCTCAGCTGGAGGGTGAACTATCAGTTAAGGCAGTACAAGCGCATCCGGAATCTCATTGGCCTGTCGGCTGTCATCCTGCTGTTGGAAGTGGTCTGTCTGTTTATTCGGGTTCCGGGTCCGGTTAAGCCGGAGGGGATGGGCCTGGTATATTATGGTTCCATGCTTCTCATGGGACCGCTGGCAGGTATCACCGGGTACAACGGAGGACAGATGGTCTTCCCAACCCTAAAGATAGGCAGTTTGAACAGACCCCACCTTTGAAATTGAATGATCACAGTGTCGGAGCCATTGGGGACAGGCAACCTCTGGGGGCAGAGCTCTGATTCTTTCACCTTCGCCATCAGCCGTCGCCAAAGCTATGGCTGACAAGAGGCTATGGTGGACAAGCAGGTTTTATCAAACCAGGATTCTATATTTACTTTGCGAAACTTAGCGTCCTTTGCGGTTAATTAGCTCTGATCGCTTTTATAGCAACTGGCCCTTACCCAGCTTACCGGTTTCCTCTGCCTGCCCTGAGTCCCGCTGTTAGCGGGATCGAAGGGTGCCCTCTGAGCCTTGTGGTGAAAAAACATCGCCGTCATAGCAACTGGCCTTTACCCAGATCTCTGGTTGCGGTGCCTGCGCCCTATCAGTGGGCCTGTCTGCCTGCCTGCCCTGACCCCTTTCGATCCCGGTTGAATGAAAACAGCAACCCTGACAGGGTGAACTTAACATATTGTAATGATGTGCCAAAAATGCCATCATATTGTATCTGTGCCCGGATGAGACTTGGCATTCCAGCTTTTTTAAGAGGTTAATGAAATGAAAAAAAGTCGGATGTTTTGCATCAGAATCCTTATCGTGGTCCTGGTCCTTTTCCCTGCCATACCGGTCAGGGGAGCCGATCCCATTCGGATCGGAGTAGCCCTGGGTCTTACAGGTAAATATTCGCCCATCGGGCAGATGCAGCGGGACGCGTACATTCTGTGGGAAGATCACGTCAACGCTGAGGGGGGTCTTCTGGGCAGGCCTGTGGAAATGCTCATTCTCGACGACAGGAGCGATAAGGCTACAGCGGTCCGCCAGTATCAAAGGCTAATGGATGAGGAGAAGGTGGACATGGTTTTCGGTCCCTATTCCAGCGAACTGACCGACGCCATTCTTAAGATCACCGCTGAACACAATTACCCGCTCCTGGCATGTGGTGCCGCCTCCGAGACCCTCTGGCAGCAGGGGTACACAAACATCTTCGGCGTGTACACCCCGGCCGGGAGGTATACGCTGGGATTTCTGGAGATGCTGACCGTAAGCGGGGTCGATAAATTGGCCATCGTCTCGGCCGACGATGCCTTCTCCCGCAGCATCGCTGAGGGGGCACGCAAGTGGGCCGACCGCTTTGACCGTAAGATCCAGTTCACCAAGGTGTTCGAAAAGGGTCGAAAGGACCTGGACGACATCGCCAAACAGGCCATGGATTCCGGCGCCCAGGTACTTCTCATGGCCGGCCACTTCGATGAAGCGGTAAACATGAAAAACGCCCTATTGAGGACAGGGTGGAATCCGAAGGCCTATTACGCTTCCGTTGGACCGGCCCTGGACAAATATTTGGATGCGGTCGGAACTGAGGCCCAGGGCACCTTTTCTTCCTCCCAGTGGGAATACCACCCCAGCCTGCCCTATCCGGGCGCCAAGATGTTTTATGAGTCGTTCGTCGAAAAATTCGGTTTCACACCCTCCTACCAGGCCACCACAGCCTACGCCTGCGGGATCATCCTCGGCAAGGCCATAGACAGGGCCGGTTCGCTGAACAGAGGAAAGGTGGGGGAGATGCTTTCCACCATGGACACCATGAGCCCACTCGGAAGGTATGGGGTGGACCACTCCGGTATGCAGTACCGTCAGTTCTCCCTCATCGTCCAGTGGCAGGACGGTAAAAAAGAGATCGTCTGGCCCAAGGAACTGCGAACAGCCGACCCCCTTTTCCAATAGAGACGATGCGTAAAGAAGGCCATACCACAGACAGACTGGCTTTCCGGATCCTTTTCCCGATCGTAGTCATCCTTCTCTTCCTCGGTATAGGTATGTACGCTTTCGTCCTCCGCTCGGTCTCCGTCTTTGAGCGGAAGATCATCGAAGAGGACTTGGGGTGGATCTCCAGGGGCATCTTCAGCATCCTGGACGAGGAGTATTACCGGCTCCTCGTATCCGGGAACGCGGCCGATGAACGTTTCGTCCTCATTGCAAAGGGACAGGCACTCGGAAGACTGGAGGATTTCATCAGGCAGAGGAACATCAGGGCCTCCGTGAACCAGGAAGGAAACAAGGATGCTTTGATGTCCCATGGGATATCCCTGGAAACAGCTGAAAAGATCGCCCTGGCCGGTCCTCAGAACGAGATCCACTACATTGGCCACCAGGGTGAAAAATTTTACGCCTACCATTTTCAGTTCGAACCCTGGCAGTGGAACATCTACTTTTCCAAAGATGTCACGGGGTACTCGACCCTACTGGCCAGGGTCCGCAGTGCCCAGGCCGCGACAGTCGCCATTCTCATTCTGACCGCGCTGCTTCTGTACTGGTCCCTCAACCGGCACATCAGAAAACCCGTTGCCGAGATCATCAAGGCGGTCTCTGAAGGGGAACACCCTCTGTACCAGGGGATACATGAGTTCGAATTCATGGCCAGAAGCATCCACCAGATGATGCACACCCTGCAGGATAACACCAAATGGATCGACAGCCTCCTGTCCACGGTGGGCGCCCTTGTCATCGTCATGGACCCGGGAGGGAAAATAGTCCTGTTCAACCACACATGTGAGGAAGTTACCGGATTTGACAGCGACGTCGTCCTCGGCAGGTACCTCTGGGACTTCCTCATTCCCCACACCTCAGTGCCCCTGGCCCGGGAATCCTTTACCGAACTGGCCGAGAGAAGGGTACCCACTTCCTTCGAGGGTCCCGTCCTGACCAGCCGAGGCCAGGAGATCACCGTGCTGTGGAACAACACCTTCATCACCGATGAGGATGACGAGATCAAGTGGCTCATAGCCACCGGTATTGACATATCCAGGAGGATCAAAATGCAGGTGGAGCTCGAGGAAAGAGAGCACTTCCTGTCAGGCATCTTCAGCAGCATTCAGGACGGGATCAGCATCCTCGACACCGAAATGAACGTCATCGGTGTAAATCCGACCATGGAGAAATGGTACT
>JALHUC010000505.1 GCA_022865845.1 bacterium
AAATCGGCCCCAATTGAAAAGCTAAGGCGCCGAAGCACATTGGGGACCATCCGCTCCTGTGTCCTCTTCATGATCACCATCTCCGTTGCTTTCCGATCCCTTGAACAGTTCATAATAGGCCAGGGGCACGGCCAGCAGGGTCAGGAAGGTCGATGCCATGGCACCGGACATCATGGCAATGGCAAGGCCCTGAAATATCGGGTCAAAGTACATCACCACAGACCCCACCATAACCGCGGCGGCGGTGAGGATGATAGGCCTGGATCTGACGGTGCCGGCCTTGATGACCGCTTCGGCAAGCCCTCCCGTCGACTTTTCCTCCATCTGGATGAAGTCCACAAGGAGGATGGAGTTTCTCACCACGATCCCGGCCAGGGCGATGAACCCGATCATTGAAGTGGCGGTGAAAAAGGTCCCCATGAGCCAGTGGGCGGGAAGGATCCCCACCAGTGTCAGGGGTATGGGGAGCATGATGACCAGCGGTATGGAAAAGCTCCTGAACCAGGCCACCACAAGAATATAGATGAGGATGAGAACGGCTCCAAAGGCGATGCCCAGGTCCCGGAACACTTCGTAGGTGATCTGCCATTCACCGTCCCACTTCATGGTGTAGCGGTCCTCCAGAGAAGGTTGCTCGGAAAAGTACTGTTCCAGCTCGTACCCTTCCGGGAGTGCCAGCTGTGCGACGCGGTCCTTCATGTTCAAAATAGCGTAGACGGGGCTCTCCTGGGTACCGGCAACGTCCCCGATGACGTAGGTCACACGCTTGAGGTTCTTGTGGTAGATGGCACGGTTCTGGACGGTACTGGTGACCTGGACCAGTTCTCCTATGGGAACAAGGGATCCGTTTCTCGACGGTACTTTAAGGGTTTTCAGGATGTTGGCGTCTGAACGGTCCTCGACGGACATTCTCAGGTTTATCTCTACAGGCTCCTTCTCCTCGGGCAGGTGGAGAATACCGGTATTCATGCCGGCAAGGGCCATGCGCAAAGTCCGGGCTACGTCCTCGGTGGCCACTCCGCTGAGAGCTGCCTTCTCCTTATCCACTTCGAACACGAGCCTTGGCTGCTGATCCTCCACGTACCAGTCCACATCCACGACACCCGGCGTTTCCTCGAAAATTTTCCGGATATCCCGGGCGATCTCGATCTGGCGCTCGCTGTCCGGTCCGTAGATCTCGGCAACGAGAGTGCTCAGGACAGGCGGACCTGGGGGGATCTCGGCCACCTTGACCTTTGCGCCGTTTTGTTCGGCGATCTCGGTGAGTCTGGGGCGCAACTGTTTGGCAAGGTCGTGGCTCTGTGCGCTTCGCTCGTTTTTCTCGACGAAGTTCACCTGGATGTCGGCGAGGTTGGCCCCGCCCCTGAGGTAATAGTGCCTGACAAGGCCGTTGAAGTTATAGGGAGAGGCTGCACCCACATAGGACTGGTAGTGACGGACCTGTGGTACGGTCTTGAGGTATTCCGACATTTCCCTGGTGACGGCAGCCGTCTGCTCCAGAGTCGTTCCCTCGGGCATGTCTATAATGACCTGAAGCTCGCTTTTGTTGTCGAAGGGCAGCATCTTCATGGTCACCTTCTTCAAGGGGACGAGGGCTACGGCCATAAGGAGCAGCACCCCCACCACGGCCAGGGCCGACAGACGCAGGACCCTGCTTTTGACAAAAGGCCTCAAGGCTTTCTCGTACAGGCTGTCAAGACGGCTGCCCTTTTCCTCGCCTGTTTCACCGGTGTGCTTAGATCTGCCAAGCACCTTGAAACTGAGCCAGGGGCTGACGGTGAACGCCACCAGCAGAGAGAAGATCATGGCCACCGACGCACCTACCGGGATGGGCCGCATGTAGGGTCCCATGAGCCCGGAAACGAAGGCCATGGGAAGGAGGGCCGCGATGACGGCGAATGTGGCCAGGATAGTTGGATTGCCCACCTCGTCCACGGCATAAATGGCCCTTAATTTATCGGGCCCGGATCTTTTAAAGTGCCGGTGAATGTTCTCCACCACCACAATTGCGTCGTCAACGAGTATCCCGATGGAAAAGATCAGGGCAAAGAGGGTCACCCGGTTGAGTGTGTAGCCCAGCAGGTAGTTGACGAACATGGTAAGGGCCAGGGTCACGGGGACTGCCACGGCCACGACGACAGCCTCGCGCCACCCCAGGAACAGGGCCATGAGTATGATCACAGAGATCGTGGCAATGAGCATGTGTTTGAGCAGTTCGTCCGATTTCTCCTTGGCCGTCTCTCCGTAGTTCCTGGTCACAGTTACCTTTACCTCCGAGGGGAGGACCGTGCCCTTGAGGGACTGGACTTTTGCCAGGAGCCTGTTGGAAAGCAGGGTGGCGTTGGTGCCCTTCTTTTTGGATATGGCCACTGTGACTGCCTCGAACTGCCCGGATCTGACGACCGGATCTTCCTCGCTGGAGGCGGGGCCGTGGCCCATGAAGACGTAATCGACGGGCTCCTCCGGTCCATCAGTGATGTCGGCCACGTCCCTTAGGAAGACGGGCCGTCCAGCCCACTGGCCCACCACAACGCTCCCCACCTCCTCGGCGCTCGTCAGGAACCCGCCGGTCTCGACGAGGTACTCGACGTTACCGGACTGGAAGCTTCCGGAAGGGAGTATGGTGTTGGATTGGCTCAGAGCTCCCAGGATGAGCATGGGAGACTGGTTGTAGGCGCTGAGCCTTCCCGGTTCCAGGGTGACCCGGACCTGGCGCTGCTGACCTCCGATGAGTTCTATCTCGCTAACGTCCCGGTCCTGTTTCAGATCGCTGCGCAGTTCCTCGGAGATGCGCCTGAGCTGGTAGCCGGAATACACCTCTGACCACAGTGTGAGCGCCAGCGTAGGGACGTCATCGATGCTCTTGGGACGGATGACCGGTTCGGTGATCCCTGCGGGGATGGTCCCGTAGTTGGGCATGAGTTTGGTGTAGAGGTTGACCAGGCTCTTTTCCATATCCTCGCCCACTTTGAACCGGACGATGGTCAGGTTCTGCCCTGGCTGAGCAATAGAGTACACATACTCGACGCCCTTCACTTCCCACAGGAGACGCTCCAGGGGACGGGTGACCCGCTGCTCCACCTCTTCGGGGGTGGCTCCGGGGAACCCGACAAAGACGTCCACCATGGGGATGACGATCTGGGGTTCCTCTTCCCTGGGGATGACGCTAACGGCCAGGGCTCCCAGGATGAGGGAGGCGATCACGATAATGGGCGTCAGCTTGGAGGTCAGAAACCCCTTGGCGATCCTGCCTGAAATGCCAATGGCTTCCATGTCAGTTTCCTCCGCCCTGGCTGCTGGAAGGTGTCAGGATGCCGCCGTCGACAGCTTTATCCAGATTCCCTGTGACAATGGTGTCCCCGGCCGTAAGACCTGAGAGGACCTCCATCATTTCACCATAATGCCTTCCCACCCTTATGAGCCTGTATATGACGTGATCGTTGGAATCCACAAGGAATACTCCTGTCAACTGGCCCCGTTTGACAACGGCCGAGACGGGCACGAGCAGCAGGTTCCGGGTACCGGATTGGAACCTTACGGAGCCGTACTGTCCGCTCCGCAGGTCCACACCCGGAACCTCGATCTTGATCACAAAAGTCCGGGTCCGCGGGTCTACGGTGGGAACCACCTCCACGATCCTGCCTGCGGTCTCGTCGGCGTTGGATGGGACGCGCACCTGTACTTTCATCCCTTCCTCAACACTGTCGAGCATTCGCTCTTCGAAACTGGCCTCCACCAGGCGCGAGGCCCTGTCCTCCAGTTGGAGGAGTGGAACACCGGGCGACGCCATGCTGCCCAGATCAGTCATCTTTCCCGTGACAATGCCGTCGATGGAGGAGGTGATCCTGGAAAAGCCCAGGAAGATCTTCGCTTCATCCCAGGATGATTCTGTCCTTTTGACCATGGCCTGGGCTTGTTCCACGCCGTGACCGGCCTGATTGGCACGGTTGGCCACGTCGTCCATTTCCTGGGTGGTAATTGCCTTTCCCTCGTACAGCTTCCGGTACCGCTCGTAGGTCCTGACCGCCAGGTCCTCCTGGTTGCGGGCGGCCTCCAGGGCATGAATGGCTTCATTGTGAGCCTCATCGGCAGTCCGCACTTTTTCCCGGAGGGCCCGGTCGTCAATGGTCAACAGGAGCTGCCCTGCCTTCACCTTGTCTCCTTCTCTGACCAGCAGCGAGGTGACGGTCCCCATGACGCGGCTCGAAACAGTACTCGAACTTTTCGGGACCACCGTGCCTGTGGTCTCGTAGCTTTCCGGAACGATCGTAATTTGGACCTGCTGAAGCTCGACGCCTGTGACCTCCGGGCGGACGATGGGTTTGGCCTCATGGGCAGGGGAACAGGCTCCGACAAGGATGGTTCCGGCGACAGCCGCCGAAAGTAGAATATTTTTTGTAAGCATCATTTTCTCCTTCAATTTTCCGCAAGGTATTCCTGCTCGATGAGGTTGCTCTGAAACATCAGGCGGGCCAGGAAGATCAGGTGGGAGTTGGACTTGGCCACCAGGTCCGCTCTCGCGGAGTCAAGGGACGTTTGGGCGTCCAGTAACTCCACCACCGTTGCCAGGGAGTTCTCGTAGCGTTTTTGCATCAGCCTCACTGTTTCATCAGCCAGGGATAGTCGGGAGGAGGCCAGCTCTTTGCCCCGGGAAGCTTCCTGAACGTTCAGGTAGGCCTGGTTGATACGAAAAATGATCTCCCTTTTTAACCCGTTGTAATAAGCCTCCGCCTCCAGAAGACTGAATCTGGCATCCGATTCCGCATGGCCCTTCAGTCCTCCGTTATAAATGTCCCAGCGGATGAAAGCGCTGACCTGGTAGCTGCTTCCCTCTTCGTCCAAAGGGAACTGATGGCTGTTGACCTGGTACGAACCGCCCAGGCCAGCAGTGGGGGAGAACCTGGCCGCAGACATGTCGATGTTGAGGCTGGCGTTATGAACCCTTTTGGCCATGGCAAGGAGATCGTCCCGGCTGGAGGATGTCTCTTCGTAGTACTGCACCGGTTTGAGGTCAGGCATGGGGATCACTTCATCGGATGCCTCAACCGGGCCGTCCTGTCCCAGGATCAGACCCAGGGTGCGGCTCGCCAGAGAGGTGTTCTTCTCTGCGGAAACGAGACGTCCCTCATTTTCCTTTACGGATACTTCAGCCCTGAGCAGGTCCGACTCGAGACCCAGCCCCGCTTCCACCCTGGAACGGGCGATCTCCAGGTGGGATCTGGCGTCCTCGAGACCTTTCCGGGCCACATCGCGGTACCGCCGGCTCGTCTCCCCCCCAATGAACGCTTCCATGACGTCCAGGAGTACCTTTTTCCTGCTCCTCCCGTAGTCAAGATCCAGGGCCTCGCTTTGTGTTCTTGCCATGTCGATCCCCAGGGATGCTTCCCTGGAATAAAGCGGCTGCGCAAAGGAAATGGAGGTCATGAAGTCGTCGATGTCATCCGGGTCGTTAAGACTGTCAATGGCAAAGTCGGAAGCCTCGAAGCGGCTCTGGTTCAGTTTGGAGGAAAAAGCGTAGGTGGGGTTGTCGGTCCTCATATACCTTTCCTCAAGGGTTACCTTAGGCAGGAGATGGCTTTTGGCCGCGCCTACCCGTTCTCTGGCCGCCTCCATGGAGTTTCCCATGGCCACAAGTTCCGGGTTTTGCTCAAGGGCCAGATGGAAAGCTTCCTGAAGCCCGACCTGTGGGACGTCCGCGCGGGGGGCAGACGGCAGGAGTAGCACTGCAGCTGCAAGCATCACGATCCGCTTCTTCATCCTGGACATTTCTCGGGTACCTCCATTACGGGTTGGAAAGTATTAATTCACGTGGGCCTAATTAATTGATATACCAATATATAAGAATATTATAATACAATGTCAACCCTTGAGTTCATTCTGGTCTGGACGATTTGTTCCAGGTGTACATTTCCAATGTTCGATGGTACGCCCGCAAAAGGACATGCCAGGCCCTTTTTTGGCTGGGTTTATTAGAAACGGGAAGGTCTGAAAGGAAGAGGTAACAGCCCCTGAAAGGATAACCGGTTGAGCATCCGAATGCTGGTCTTCCAACCCCCCTGCATTAAAGTATATGGGCCAGGTGGTGCATTGGCAAGAAAACAGGGGGAATAGGGAAGGTGGTAGAACGGCAAGTGCAGTAGTGCATCAGTGCAGGAGTTCAGTATACTCATGCAGGAAAGACCCGCCACAGGTGCAGGTTCACTTCTGCTCTGAATTTCGGGTCTTCATCCCTGATTTCAGTTTTTCCTTCCATCTTCGCTTTGGGGCGTCGCCGACGGCTTCCGTCTTCGTCACGCTACTTTCGTGACTGCGCCGCGACAAGTCGCCGTGGCAGGCCCGTCTTCGTTTTCAACTTCGCCGTGGCAGGCAAGCACGATTGGATCCAGGCTCCTGCTCATAAAATTGCTTTTTAACCAGCTCTGAAGTAAAAATGCTCATGGGTTACGATTTCGACACGATCATCGACCGGCGGGACACCCAGTGCCTCAAGTGGGACGGTATGGAGGAAAGGTTCGGGGTATCTCCTGAAGACGGCCTCGCCATGTGGGTAGCCGACATGGAGTTCTGTCCGCCCCCGGAGGTCAACGAGGCGCTCCGGCGCGCTGCTGACCACGGTATTCACGGCTACCCCGGGGGTCTTGTTCTTTACCACGATGCCATAATGAACTGGATGGCTCGCCGTCACGGCTGGGCCGTTGAACCGGAGTGGATATTCACTACCCACGGCATCGTCAACGCCGTCAACCTCCTGGTCCAGGCTTTTTGTGAACCTGGTGATCAGGTGGTGGTGCAGCCTCCTGTCTACTATCCCTTCTTCGGGGCCATCACCGCTAACGGCTGTGAGGTTATAAACAACCAGCTGGTGCAGGTGGACGGCCGCTACAGAATGGATCTGGCAGAGCTGGACCGCCAGACCGGCCCGGCTACCCGCATGCTGATACTGTGTAGTCCACACAACCCCGGAGGCCGCGTCTGGACCAGGGTGGAGCTTAAGGAACTTGCCGAGTTCTGTCTTGAACGGGACATTCTCATTGTCTCTGACGAGATCCATCACGACCTGGTGTACGAGGGTTATACACACACCGTTCTCGCCTCCCTGGGACCGGAGATCGCCAGCCAGGTGATCACCTGCACCTCAGCTTCCAAGACCTTCAACCTGGCCGGGACCATGACCGGAAACGTCATCATCTCCAACGACTCACTGAGGCGTCGATTCCAACTCCAGATGGCCCGCTGTGGTATGCATGGTCCCAACAGATTTGGTCCCCTTACGGCAACAGCAGCATACAACCATGGTGAAAAGTGGCTGGAAGATCTCCTTAAATACCTGCAGGGTAACCGGGACCGGGTGGACAGTGTTGTAAGAGAAAGCCTGCCGGGAGGGACTTCCATGCCCCTGGAGGGGACTTACCTGGCGTGGCTGGATCTCTGGGGAACAGGCCATTCCATGGAGGAGATCGTCCGCCGTGTTCAGGAAGACGCCCGGCTGGCCCTCAATCATGGCCCAACATTCGGGCCGGGGGGTGATCTCCACATGCGCCTCAACTTCGCCTGTCCGCAGTCCATGCTGGACGAGGCCCTTGAGCGGCTGGTGTCAGCGTTCGGGGTTTAGAACGACCCAGGGGCTTTTTGGAACACCATTTTTGAAATGCTGTCCCAGAAGGTGTTTTAACGCAAGATGCCCCCTGTCACCAGGGGGCATCTTACGGCAGCCCGAATGTTCTGGCGGCCGTATTTTAGAAAGAGAGGGGGACGGCACGCCGACTATCTGTCGGGGCCGTTTTCGGGTCCGCCCGTCACCACACGTTAACGAAACCTGTGAGGGTGATCTTGGAGCCGTCCGGCTCCCTGGTGGGGGCCTGGTCTACCTGGGTCACATTGCCGCCGAACCCCGCAACCAGATCCGGCTTGGTTTCCCTGAGCCATTCCAGCGGGCTCTCGTAGGCCTCGTCGCCTCCCACCCGTGCATAAGTGTACTTGTATGTGTAGACTCCTTTGTAAGTTCGGACGCCAGACAACTGTTCGTCGGGTTTACCATCCAGGATTATTTCAAGGGTCCCCAGGTTGACGAGGAAGCCTTGATCCACCTTGAGCTGCAGCAGTTCTATGGTCTTGTCCGAAGATCTGTCCGGGCGGTCTTTGCGCTCCCTGATCAGGGTGTAACTGCCGGGCGTCAGTTCCTGGAGGAAATAACCGTTGCGGTTAGGTCGCACGGTAAACTTCTTGCCGTCCTTTGCCCTTACCAGTTTAAAACCGTAAAATTCAACGAATTCAATACCTTTTGCTGCCAGGGCCTCGTTGAAGGCGAAATCGCCGGGAATCTCGTTTCGCGTTCCCAAAATGCTTCCCAAAACGTATGAATCGCCAGCGAAGGCAGCGTGAACAGGGATGAAAAGGATGCAGAGGACAAGCATCACCGAGCTTAAAGGGACAGCATACAGCTTCATGGCGGAAATACTCCTTTCAATACTTACCGCTGACAAGGTATTTTCATGCTCACTACTTAATCATAAGATATAGCACCGATTTTCATGAAATCAATGGGCGTTGAATGTTTGCCCCCCTATGAAAAGGAGCCGAGACGGATACAGGGTCCGCTCCCGGGAGTTGAACTGGCTGGCCGCATCGATCCAGGCGTTAATAGGCAGACAGAGCACGGGGTGAAGGCAGGTTTTTTCTGGTGCCCTTTCAAAAGGGTGTGGGAAATGAATGAAAAGGGGAGTTTAAAAGGACAATGCTTGAACGTCTGAAAAAATGGGCCAAGGATGTGAAAAGGGACGTCCTTGCCCTCTATCTTGCCGCGCGGGATCCCCGGGTGCCCTGGTACGCCAAGGCTCTGGCGGCTCTGGTGGCCGCCTATGCTTTGAGCCCCATTGATATCATCCCCGATTTCATTCCTGTGCTCGGCTACCTCGACGATCTGATCATTCTTCCCCTGGGCAT